>JBJOGU010000023.1:0-7706 GCA_046048075.1 Pseudomonadota bacterium | reverse complement strand
AACCACAGGCGCCCAAGCCGAAGACCAGGCCATTGAGCTCAAAGCATTCAATCGATTCAGAGACCGGTTCAAAGGTGATGCGGCTGTTAAGCCCAGCGTGACCTCATTCAACCGTACCGCGCTCATTACTGGCTTTGCCCCCGATCAGGCCACCAAGACGGAAATTGGTCAGATGGTTGGGAAGATAGAGAATGTCCGCGCAGTCATCAACGAGGTGTTTGTCGGCCCTCCTGCAACAACCATGACGTACGGATCCGACGTCGTGTTGACCGGCCGCTCAAAGGCCGCCCTTCTCGATGCTAAAGACCTCAACGGCAATTTCATAAAGGTTGTGACGGAGTCGGGAACGGTTTACTTGATGGGCCTTGTTACCCAGCGAGAGGCCACCCGCGCTTCCGACATTGCTGCTCGAGTGCCAGGTACCCGACGAGTGGTTCAGGCCTTCGAGGTCATTACCGAAGACCAAGCCAAGGCAATTGACGCGGCACTTCAGGGTGGCAAACCTGCACCCGAGGCCCAGGGCGGGCAGAGCCAAGACCCTGGCGCCGCCAAGGTCATGCCGGTTCGCTAACAAGCCACAACAGTGTCCAGTAAAGCGCGCCTCATTCTGGCCTTGTTGGGCCTGGCCGTCTTTGCGCTGGCGGGCATTTGGGCCACCCAGGGCAGTCCTGCCCCAAGGGTTGGAAGTGCGAACCTGGAAGGCCAAACCATTGACACCCAGTCCCTGATTGGCAAGCCCTACCTGGTTAACTTTTGGGCCACAAGTTGTGTCACCTGTGTTCGAGAGATGCCCGATATCGTGGCTTTGCACAAGGAGTTCGAGTCAAAGGGGTTTCGAACCATTGCTGTGGCCATGCATTACGACAAGCCAGAGTTCCTCAACCGATTTGTTGAAGATCGAGCGCTTCCATTTTGGGTGATCCACGATACCGACGGCCGCTGGGCAAAGGCTTGGGGCGATGTCTCGGTGACCCCTACCACCTTTGTTGTTGATTCCAGCGGGGCAATCCACAAACGCTACGTGGGGGTCCCCGACTTCGAAGATTTGCGCCGCTGGCTAAGAGCGGAACTGCCCGGCTGATTGCGCTTGTTGGTCCGCATGGTAGGAGGAGCGAACCAGAGGGCCCACTGCAGCATGGGCAAAGCCTAGTTCGATTGCCAGGGCCTCCAGTTTTGCAAACTCCTCCAGGGCCACGTATCGAACCACTGGCAAATGGGCATCTGAGGGTGCCAGGTACTGACCGATGGTGATCATGTCGACCCCATGGTCTCTGAGATCGCGCATGACAGAGACCACCTCATCAAATGTTTCTCCCAGGCCCAGCATGATTCCACTCTTTGTGGGGACACCGGACACCCGCTGCTTGAAGGCCTTAAGAAGACCAAGGGAGTGCGCGTAATCTGAGCCCGGTCTTGCGGCCTTGTAGAGACGAGGCACTGTCTCGAGATTGTGATTCATGACGTCGGGGGGCGAGGCTTCCAAAATCGCCAGTGCCCGATCGAGGCGACCCCGGAAGTCGGGTACAAGTACCTCAATCTTTGTCGAGGGCGATGATTCTCGCGTGGCCCGAATGCAATCGACGAAGTGTTGTGCCCCCCCGTCTCTCAGGTCATCTCGGTCGACACTCGTGATCACCACATAGCGCAATTTCAAAGCGGCAATCGTGGCAGCGAGATTCCGTGGCTCATCTGGGTTAAGCGGGTCTGGCCTGCCATGCCCCACATCGCAAAAAGGGCAACGCCGCGTGCACTTGTCGCCCATGATCATGAAAGTGGCTGTGCCATGGCCGAAGCACTCGCCTATGTTGGGGCAGGAGGCCTCTTCGCAGACCGTGTGCAGCCCATGTTCCCGAAGAATCGACTTGATCTCAAAAAAACGCGTGTTGGGAGAAGGCGCCTTGACTCGAATCCAGCCGGGCTTCTCGGGCGCCAATGCGGGCACGATCTTGATGGGGATCTTTGCGGTCTTGGCCGCGCCCTTGAGTTTGGGCGCTGGCTTCTGTGGCCCAAGGTCGAGGTGTCTGCGTTGTGCGCGGTCGGTCATGGCCGGGTGGTCTCGAGGATTCCGATTAGGTGTTTGGAAAAACTCTCTGCGGCTGTCTGCCAATCAATGCTCAAACCCATTCTAGCGAGATCAATTGACTTGAGGTCCGCATGGCCACAGGGATGAATTCGACCAAAGGGCTCGAGGTCCATTTGCACGTTGATAGCCAACCCATGGGAGCTAAACCCCCTGCGAATCTTGAGCCCAAGGGCTGCGAATTTGGCAAGATGTTGATCGACCGGGAAATAGACGCCTGGCTCACCGGGCCATCGGCAGGCACCTCTCACCCCTAGGCTGAGAACCCAACTCAGAATGCTGTCCTCGAGCAGTCGCACCCATTCGCGCACCATGAGTCCGTGCGACGACAGATTCACCAGGGGATAGACCACCAATTGCCCTGGCCCGTGGTACGTCACCTCACCCCCGCGGTTGGCCCGAACCACTCGGATATCTCCGGGTGTGATGACGTGAACGGGGTCCGCCGCCAACCCGAGCGTGAAGACTGGCTTGTGTTCGATGAGCCAGATCTCCTCAGGCGTATCGGGCTTGGCGTGATCAAGCCATTCCTGCATTTTGCCCACCCGCTCCTCGTAATCCGCCTCGCGAAAGACCCGGATGCGAGGGGCACTTAGAGCACGACCTTGACCCATGGGTGTGAAGTCAGTGTTCGATAGATTTGGTCGAGCTGAGCTTGAGACTGGGCGTTGACGGTGATGGTGAGCGCCAGGTACTTTGCCTGCCGACTTGTCCGCATTTCGATCTGGCTCTCTTGGAGTGGGCCGGTCTCGCCTGAAATCGATCGAATGATCTCGTCGGCGAAGCCATCGCGACGCTCTCCCATTACTTTGATTGGAAATTCACAAGGGAAGGTCAAGAGGGAGGTTCGGCCGGCCGCATCATCATCTTGGCGACCCGGGGGTTGATTGGACATGTTAAATGTTTCGCGGGGTGATGGACTGATCTTTAGGCGGCCCGATGTTTTTCAATCGCCTCGTCGTAGGCTCCTCGCAGCGCCCTATAGATCGGTCCTGGGAGGCCATCCCCCACGGGTTGATGGTTAAGCTGGGTGAGAGGCAGTAGCTCTTTGGTGGCCGAACTCATCATGAGCTCAGTCGCCTTGTGCAATTCCTCTTCACGAACCTGATCGAAGACGACCTCGATGCCCAGTTCTTTAGCCAACCGGGGAATGAGTGAGAGGCGAATGCCTGCGAGCATCTGCCGACCTCTTGGCGGACTGATAAGCCGTTGCTCCCGAGCGACCCATATGTTCGAGGCCGCACCCTCCGTGAGCAGGCCATCGCGAATCAACAGCGCCTCCTGGGCGCCCTGGGCCACAGCCGCCTCTCTCGCGAGCACGTTCCCAAGAAGGGCCACCGATTTAATGTCACAGCGAAGCCAGCGCTCGTCGGGAACAGAAATCGCCCGGATGCCCTGTTCTCTATCCTGCTGACTGGGTCGCTTAAGGGGTGAGACCATCGCGAAGATGGTGGGGGATACGCCGGGGCGAGGGAATGCATGGTCACGTTTGGCCACCCCTCGGGTCACCTGAATGTAGATGAATTGATCCTCTGTGTTCGCTCGCTTGGTCATCTCTGCTACGAGCCCACTCCAGTCAAAGGGTTGCTCAAACTTCAGGGCAATCGATGAGAGGCTGCGATTCAATCGATCGAGGTGGAGATCCCAGGCAAAGGGGCGTCGACTGTAGACCGGGACCACCTCATAGACACCATCACCGAAGAGAAAGCCGCGGTCAAGGACCGAGACCTTCGCTTCTGAGAGCGTTGTCCAATCTCCATTGAGGAATGCAGGTGCCGACGGATCCAGTTCAGAGGGAAATGTCGGTGCAAGAATCATGGCAGTGTCTTTACAATGAGTCGGAGGCTGTCAATGGCTCGCCCCAAGAGGCCCGCCGATTCGATGGACTCGGCCGCTACCAAGTCAACCCGATGAATCGCAAGGCTTCCAAGCGAGATCCGCAGGGCACCAACAGCCTGGCCAGCTGTGACGGGTGCGACCAATCCCTGGGCAGTTTCCATTTCTGCCCGCAATAGCGGAATCTGGCGCCGTGGGGCTGCAACCATGACATCTTGTCGGAACTCAGTCTTGACCATGGGACGAACGCCTTTGAACACCTCAACTGAGGCTGGTAGGGCGTCCTGCCGAAAGAGTCGTACCAGGTCAAATTGTTGAAATCCGAAATTCAGAAGTTCAAGAGTTTCTTGGGCACGGGTCTCGATGCTCTTGGACTCGAGCAGAACGAGCATGATGCGACGCTGTATTTGCTCCTTCGGCCCCAGCGGCTGGGGCCGACGAGCAGTCACCAAGCAAGATGAAGCCAGGCTCTGATCGGTCGCGAGAAAGCCGTCGACGCTTCGATCGAGCCAGAGCAGGCGGTTGCGGTTGGTCTGGCGAATACCGTTGGCAATGAACTCACGCTGGGTGGTGATCTGGAGAACATCCGGAAACTCTTGGTATGTGCGCAACCCCAGTAAGGCGAGGTCTCTTGCAGTGGTAACGGGTCTGGCAGTGCTGCCCGAGCTCTCTGCGCCCAAAGCTCCTGGGGTGCCCGTTGCGTTCACAAAACGTGTCGACTCCATGCCCAGTCGCCGGGCGGTCTCATTCATCAGGGCCACAAATCGCTCTTCGCCCCCTGCAATGGCGTTGGCCAGTGCAATGGCTGCATCGAGGGCGCCAATTAAGAAGACCCCAACAAGCAACTCTTTCACTGTGGCGCCTGATGGAGGCAGGAACATCTTCGGGCCTGCCGGAACCCTGGCAGGATCCGGCCCGGGAATCACCTGCTGCATTCGGAGCTGCCGGTCCCGAAGCGCAGCGAGGGCAAGGTAGGCGGTCATCATAGAGGTGAGCCCACCGGGCTCCAGGGGGCGGCTGTCCTCTTGACCGGCCAGCGACTGTCCTGTCGTGAGGTCCACGAGGATCCAAGCCCTGGCCGTGACGGGATTGGCGACGGGCCAGTTGGGCCCTGCCGCTGTCTTTGAATTGTTCGTAACGGCCTGGGAAAAAACTTCGCGTGGCAAACCCCAGATTCCCGCAGCCAGAAGACTGCATCGAAGGACTTCTGAGAGGAGGGCTCTTCTTGGATTCTTAGGCATTGGAGAGGCTTGCGAGGATCATTTCTCGCAACTCGATGAGCAGACCATGAAAGAAATGGCCCGCCCCAGGCAGCACCAGAATAGGTTGGTGGTACGGCCGCGCGTATTCAAGCGCCCCCGAGAGGCTTGCCACGTCGTCCTCTTCACCATGAATCATCCTCGTTATACCCGGAAGTGGTGGGGCTGGGCTCATTCGCTCAGTGGCTAGACCCACCAAAAGGCAGGCGGACAAACCGAGGGGCGCCAACCCCATGGACCGTCGTCGGTCGAGCCATTCGACAGCAAGATGGCTTGACATCACCGCGCCAAATGAAAAGCCAGCCTGCCAGCGTCTCTCCCCCGCATCCGATCCAAGGTGTTGCTCCGCCCAATGCCACGCGGCCCAGAGGTCATCTCTCTCGCCTTGGCCATGGTCATGGACCCCCTCGCTGCCACCAACACCCCGAAAACTCGGCCGAACACAAACCATCTCTCGGGAGAGCATGGCCCGCGCAATGGTTTGAACCACTTTGTTGTCTTTCGTGCCGCCGAAGAGGGGATGGGGGTGGGCGATGACAGCAATCCCACGGGCGGGCCCATCCGGGCGATCGATGGCCAACTCGAGTTGGCCCGTTGGCCCTGGAATCTGCAGAACCTCGGTCTTAGCGTTCATCGGCGATGCGAAGCCGCGCCACGGGCCGCCCGCCAATTAAGTGCTCTTGAATGATCTCGTCGACGTCGGACTCATCAAAGAGTTGGTACCAGACGCCCTCGGGGTAGACAACCGCAACCGGGCCCTTGTCACACTGGTCGAGGCAACCTGCCCTGTTGACTCTCACCTTGCCTGGACCATTGAGCCGAAGGGATTGAATCCTCTCCTTCGCGTAGGCCTGCAATTGGGAGCCCCCACAGTTGTTACAGCACTCGGCGCCGCCCTCTCTCTGGTTGATACAGAAAAATACATGGTGCTTGTAAATGCTCATGCCTCATAGTTTAAGCCGTCTAGGTCGGCGGACTCCGAGACCACGCATTAAGTGTGTTCGAGACAGCCAAAGGGCCAGCCAGGCCGCTGAGGCGAATGGCCAGAGGTCCGCCGCCCAACTGGCGAGACTCTTCAAATTCGCCCACTCTCCTCTTGGCGCGATTGGCAGCGGCTCTCCCAGGCCACCCGAATGAGTCAAAGGCAGGCCCGAGGAGAGCGCTGCAAGTACTCCGGCCAGTAAAAGGCCCAAGATACAGAGACGGGCGGGACCAAGAAACGAGACGGCGGCTCCGCCAAGGGCGGTAAAGAGTAGGCCGGCCTGAACACCAGGGCTTAACCAAGCCTCGACCTGAGAGGCAAACCCCTCTGTGCCGATGGGCTCTTTGGAGAAGGCCCAAATCCAACAAAAGCGCGCAATCAGTCCCAGACCAATGGAGAGCCCCACCATCCACGGCCAACTCTCCGAGAGCCTTGCTAGCCATTCGTTATTGCGCCCAGCGAGACCCAGTCGAATGTGAATGGCCAGCCCAAGCAGCGCGCAAAAAACCAGGCTGGCCTCTGTGAGAACTCTCTCCGCCTCGGTCAGCGGCCCGCCTACACTTGTGGAAGGAGCAAATGGGCGCCAGCCGATGACCTCCGGCATGAGTCCGCCGAATGCCAACCAAGGGCCTGTGTTGGCCGCCTGGGCAAAGATCCATAGCAGGGTTAAAACGGTTGCACCTGCCAGGCTGATGGGACCACTTCCCCAGACGTGTCGAGCACCCCGATCGAGAGGTCGAGCGGCTCGAAGGCTGAGGAGCCACATTAATGACCCGACGAGGGCGCCGAGGCAATTGAGGGCGAGGTCAAGCCATTGGGGCCTGCGACTCGGAAGAAAGGCCTGTGTGAATTCCATCGAGAAGGAGAGCGCTGCGGCCAAGGCGATAGCCATCGCCATGGCACGAAGGACCCCGCGATGGGCCCAGATGGCCGCCCAGGTAAGGCCCAGAGGCACGTAGGCGAGAAAATTCGCCCAGAGGTCGAATCGGGTCCGATAACGTGGCGGGGGTGCCCACAGAAAGCCCAAGGGGTTGCTCAATGGCCAGCGCCACCCTTCGAAGGGGTGCAAGCTAATTAGACCGATGCTCGCAATTAAGCCCAAGCCAAGGACCCAGAGTTCCCACCGTGCTCGGTGTCGAATTGAGATGGCCATCTCCGTATCATGCCAACTCATGTGGCCACGCGTATGCATGACCGGACCGGGGTCCACCCAGACCCATGCCTTGGCGCTATTGCGAGGGTCTCCGCGCCAGACTTCGAGTGCAATCCCTCCGGGTTTTGAGGAGGGGTTTGTCGTTTACTCCTGGGAGCAGAGGGAAGGCCATGGCCAATATCAGCGACCATGGCGGCACAGCGGGGAGGCTCTGGCCTTGACCGTCGCATGGCCCCTCACGAAGCTGACTTGCCTCGGGCTGCCCCCGGGGCATTCTCCCCCTTGGCCCCTCTGGCTGAGCCTGGTGATTCGGGACGCACTCTCGATGTGGCTCGGCCAGCACCTTGGCGAGCGACTGGAACTCAAATGGCCCAACGACCTCCTGTTGGGGGGAAA
>JBJOGU010000022.1:0-15544 GCA_046048075.1 Pseudomonadota bacterium | reverse complement strand
AGTAGACCCGCAATGAGTTCAAGCACTGTCTTGCCTTTCACTTTGTTTTCGTAGAATCATCAGCATAAGCCAAACTTCTGTATAAACAGGCTTGCTTTGACGTGTGTAAAGCTGGGGGCGTATGAATCGCTCAAGAGGAGTGTGAATGATGGTTCGGGGGCGGACAGCAGATCAGATTGCGCAGGAGCGCCAAATCGGTGGACGCGAAGAGCCGGGCACCCCATCGGGTCGGCCCTCGGATGCGTTCGATGGTTGGGACGACCAAGAGGACCCCGAATTCAAGGCGGCTCCAATTGAATCGGCACAAGAGGCCTTTGGCCGAGTCGATCTCATTCGCACGGCGCTCATTGCTTTTGTCGCTGTGTCGGTCACAGTCTTGGCGGTTTACCTTACGTTTAGGCTCACGCGACTCATCGAAGCCCCCAGTCCGGGCGAGCTTGCAAGCCCTGTTTCTCAGATCTTCGTGCCTCCCGTGCTCGGTCGGGTTGAGATCACACTTCAAAACGACTGCCCCTATGCGAGCAATGCATTTATGGTGAAGGCCACGCCCAGCGGGAAGACGGCGGAGTTCCAGCAGAATAAGGCCGTTCTAGAGCTCATGCCCGATGAGCGAGTGCGTCTCATCGCCAATACCCGCTACCCAGATTTTCAGTACGAGACCAACCCCATTTTGTTCCGTGATGGGAAGGTGACCTTGATTGCCGATTGCGAAAGCCTGGAAGACCGCATGCGGGCCGCCGCCGATAGCCTTAAAGGTGCCTTCGAGAAGAAGTAGACCATTGGTGGGGTGGGAGGGACTCGAACCCTCGACCAACGGATTAAAAGTCCGCTGCTCTACCGACTGAGCTACCACCCCATGTGGTGAAGACGCTCAAGGCGAAGCCCACAAGTTTATCGGTCGGACCAGATCGGGTCAAACGCGGGGGGTCTGGTGCTCTAGGATCCTGATTCCAAGGGCGATGCCAACGCCAATGGCTAGAAGACTGATGAGCGAGCCGAGACTCAGCATTGAAACGCCCGACAGGCCGTGGCCGATGGTGCAACCCATCGCCACCACCCCGCCGACTCCCATGAGTGCGGCTCCGACCATGTGATTGCCCAGATCTTGTATGGATTGGAAGCCCACCAGTCGAAATTGCTTGCGAAGGAGGGCAGATGCCAGGGCCCCGAGGCTGATACCCACAACCGAGGCGATGGCAAAACTAAGGACCTGGCTGCGGTCGCTCCAGTAGAGCAATAACTCCAAACTGAATCCCAGAGGCCCCACAAAGGTAAGGCTCTCAGGGCTTCGGCTGTTGGTTCCTACGAATGCGTTGGCCAGTGTATCCGGATGCTCTTCTACAAAGCCGAGAATGCCGGTGCTGGCCCAGCCTGATGCGATGAGAAGCCCAATTACAACGGAGCCGGTCATGGCCCACCATTGCTTCTGCCCTTTGACGGGCCGGAGAGCGACGACCACCAAAGCCAGCCCTATACCCAATGCAATCGCAAGGCGAAAATCAGCACTGTCTTGAGACAACAGCGAGCCGAGGAGACTGGGCATATCACTGCGGCTCGGTAGGGTAACAAATACTTGATCGAGGGTCTGCGTCCGCCAGACTGCGGTGAGGCCCCGCAGGGTCATGAGTGCCACAAGTGCCATCACGAGAAATACAACGATCCCTTTTAAATTGCCTTCGCCAACGCGCACCAGGGTGCGAACCCCGCAACCTGAGGCCAATGCCATTCCAATTCCAAAAGCAACGCCGCCGGCGATGTTCGAGAGCCATAGAAGTCGGGGCGAGGTGTAAAAGGTGGCAGTGGCGTCAAGCCCAGCGAAGGCAATGAGGCCCTGGGTCGCAATCATCGCCGAGGCCATTGCCACCAACCACATCCGAAGTCGATGGCTGTTGCCCATGACGAGCCAGTCGCTGACGGCCCCGAGGGTACAGAATCGAGTGGCTTGGGATATACCGCCAAAGGCAATGCCAATGAGCAGGCCCAAGACGACCACCGTCTGAGTGATCGAGGCCAGCTCGGTGCTAGTTGGCATTATTTCTTGGCCGGGGTCTTCGTGGGCTTGCTCGATGCCCCGAGTCGTTCCGTGGCAATTCTGGCCGCCTCTGAGTCAGGAAAGCGCTTGACGATTCCTTGCAGAACGGATTTCGCTGAGTTGGCCTGCTCTGACTCATCGTAGGCCGAGGCAAGAGTGAGAAGTGCATCGGGTGTGCGGGGGTGTTTGGGATGGGACTTGTCGAGGCGCGTGATCGCGCGAATGCTGGTCTTGTATTGCCTCAGCGCATAGGCCGTTGCGCCTTCCATCGATAGCGTCCACGGCAGCAGCTTGGACCGTCCGTATTGCTGGTTGAAGCTCGATAGCAACTTCAGTGCATTTGAGAATCGCTTCTCGGACAACTCCTTCTGGATGTCCTCAAAGGCTTGCTTCTCCTCTGGTGCAACGGCGATCTCTTCGCCATCGAGGGCCATGGACTGAGGTCCGAACTGCTTCAAGCGCGCATCGGCACTCTGAATCTGTTTCTCTAGATTCATGAACAACTCTTTTTGCTGCTGCTTGGCCAGGCTGGTGCTTTGGGCATTTTGCTCGGTGATGCCACGCAGGTTCGCGACTTCCGCACGCAGCTTCTCTATCTGAGAGAAAAGCTCGAGCTGGCCTTTGGCCATGCCATCGAGTCGATTGCTGAGCGTCTGATTCTCCGCCTCGAGTTGGGCAATTCTGGCACGAAGGTCGATGATGGCCCGGCGCGCCTCGTCATCGGAAAAGAGCTGGGCCTGCAGTGGGGGGCTGGCCGAAAGCATAACCAGCACGAGACCGGTAAGTGCCTTTTTCAATAGGGGGGAGGCCATGTCCTTGCTCGTTAACATCTTGGGCTGCCTTGAATGGTCTGGGATTACTGGAGGCTGAGGTCGGCCCGTCGATTGATCGCAAAACCCTCTTCGTTTTGATCGCTGGAGCGGGGGTATTCCTCTCCGTGGCTAACGGCATCGATTTGTGTATCGGCCACCCCGAGCAACCCAAGAGCCGTGCGAATGGATTCAGCCCGTTTTTGACCCAGCGCGAGGTTGTACTCGGAGGTGCCACGCGCGTCGGTGTGCCCTTCCACCAATAGACGCGCCTGTGAGGACTGCTTCATGAGTCGCGCTGTCTGATCAATGATGGGGAGATCCTGCTGGCGAATAGTGGTGCTGTCGAAATCAAAAAAAATCGAGGCCTTGCCCTCGGCATTGAATCCCGCTGCGGACAATTCCGCCGCCGAGAGGCCGGCAATTCGTTTCTCCGGGGGCGGATCTGGAGGTCGTGTGCCCTCCGCCCCGGGATTGGCTGCCGATACAATCGGGGCCCCGCCTCTGGCACGTGGGTTCTTGGGATCTTCGTCGAGGCTGACGCTGGCGCAGCCTCCGAGAAGGGTCGCAGAGATCGTTAACAGACCCAGAAGAATCAAGTGCCTTGAACCGTGGGGGGAGAGGCGTGCGCACCCCAATCGGTTTAGGCCCTTGCCGTGCGATTCGCTCATGGCAGTCGTCCCCACGCAGGATTTCGGATTCCTCCGGTATCGAGGCTAATATGGGTGCGGACACGGCCATCCGAAGAAACCGCCGAGAGTGCGTCCTTGCCCGCAATCCGGCTCGAAAAGATGATCCATTTGCTGCTTGGCGCAAAACTCGGGGAGTCATCCTTGGGGCCATTGCTCACGATGCGCTCTTGCCCGCTGGCGAGGTCGCGCACGGCAACCAAAAACTTTCCGTCACGACGCGCAATAAAGGCCATGAGCTTTCCATCGGGGCTCACCACCGGCCGGGCATTGAAAGACCCCTCGAAAGTGACGCGCTCGGGCGGAAACGCCCCATTGACGTTTACTCGATAAATCTGTGGGCTTCCGCCCCGATCTGAGGTGAAGTAGATGCTTTGGCCATCGTGCGAGAAGGTCGGCTCGGTGTTGATGGCGCCTCCGGCGGTGAGGCGCCGGGGATTGGAGCCATCTGCATTCACAATGTAAATCTGGGATGAACCATCTTTGGTGAGGGTCACTGCCAACTGACGGCCATCGGGGGACCAGGCTGGTGCGCTATTGCTTCCGCGGTAGTTGGCCACGACCTGTCGTCGACCGGTGGCGAGCTCATGGGTGTAGACCACCGCCTTGCCCGATTCGAAAGAGACATAGGCAAGCCGAGACCCGTCCATGGACCATGTCAACGAAATGATCGGCTGCACAGAGCGAAGCGCGGGCTGCGCGTTCTCGCCATCGGAGTCGGCAATCATCAGTATTTGGGTGCTGCCTTCTTTGCGCACATAGGCAAGCCGAGTCGAGAAAAAGCCGGGCTCGCCGGTTAGCTTCTCGTAGATGTAGTCGGCCATGCGGTGTGCGCTTCGCCTTGCATCGAGCGTTGTGGCCGCGGTCACCAGTGAGAGGCCACCGAGGTCGCGGTTCTGAAGGTTATCGAGCAGACGAAAACGAAGGTCAACACGCCCATCGATGGTTCGATAGAGGCCGCTGACCACAAGGGCGTCGGCTCCTTGGGATTTCCAACGCTTGAACAAGTCTGCACTTGCGCCAACGGTGTCATTCAATGCGGGCGATTGGGGGGCCACAGGCAAGAGATTGAAGGCGCCGGTTCGGCGCAGATTGGCCTCGAGTACTTCTTGCACCGTCTCGACAAAAGCGCGATCGGCGGGATTCATCGGCGCAATCGGTGCCACCGCGATGGGGGAGAGCTTGTCTCCCACTCCAGTGATGTCGATCTTTAGGCCCTGGGCCGCTGCAGAGTGCCCCATCGCAAAGGGCAACAGGAGGGCCAGGGCCCACAGCGCAGTGATCGGCCGCAGACGTTGGGAAACAGATTGAGTGGTGGCGGGCATGATCCGATTATACGAACCGAATCCTACTGAGGTGTTTAACGCCCCTCTTGCGGGCGGAAACGCAACTCGAGCACCCGCTCAACGGTTCCATCCTCGGCCTTGGGCAAGGGGTCACTTGCGGCAATGGCCCGCTCCACTGCGGCATCCCAGTCGGGGCGCCCGCTTGGCTTCTTCAACTGAACGCGACTGATCTGCCCGCTTGGAAGTTGTTCCACCAAGAAGATGGCCTCGGGATTCTCGGGCGCCTTCACCGGATCGAACCGAATTCGCGATCGAATTCGAGAGCGAATGGCATCCTGGTAATTCGCCAAAACGCCTGTCCTCGCCCCCTGTTCGGCGCCTCCTGCCGAACCCGCCTTGGTCTGCGCATCCTTGCCTTTCGCCGTGGCCTTGGCCTTGTCGTCGAGACCCAGACTCTTTTGAATGCGGGCCAACTCCGCTTTGCGCTGGTCGTCCTGGCGCTTCTTCTCGGCCAGACGCTTGGCCGCCTCCTCGCGTTTGCGGCGATCGGCCTCTGCGGCGGCCTTCTTCTGTCGGTCCCTTTCAAGCCGCTCCCTCTCGGCGCGCTCTGCAGCGTCTTTCTTGGCCTCCAATTCTTGCTTCTTCTTTTTCTCGAGCGCCACGTCCGACTCACTGGCTGCGGGCGGAGTGGGAGGAACAGGCTTAGGAACAGGGGCCTGTTGGGGGGGCGGTTGAACAGAGGGTGGCCGCTCCGCGGGGAGGCTGGACCAGAGCTCGGCCTGAACTGGCGGCGGCTCGTCTAGGCGCCAATCCACAGAGACCAGTAAACCAGCCCCGAGGAGCAAGTGGGCTCCAATCGACAGAGCAAGCGGCAGGGCAAAAGCTTCTGGGCGCCGCTTCAAATGCGCCGGCATGGATGCTTTACTCCTGACGAACGGCGAGTCCGACTCGGGCAATGCCCTGAGACTGCAGCAGATTCAGTGCCTGCACCACGTTGTCGTACCGCACGTCTCGCTCGGCCAGAATAATGACCGGGGCCGAGGCATCGGCCTGCAAGGCCTGAACCGCTGCGACCAACTCGGAGCGTGTCACTCGCTTCTCTTCCGCGCCCTGCTCGCGTTTGCGAACTGCGTGGCTACCGTCCTTGCGAATAATGACTTCCACCGCGGCCACATTCTGTTGAGAGGATTGTCCGACCCGAGGAAGATCGATACTTCCCGTGACAATCATGGGTGCGGTCACCATGAAGATGATCAGCAAGACCAGTGTGACGTCGATGTAAGGCACGACGTTGATCTCACTCATCATTCGGCGGCGTCCCCGCCGACTGCTCTGAGCGCCCATGGCCATGGTCAGTGCTGTCGATGAAGAATATTTGAGAACTCTTCCATGAAGGTCTCAAAGCGGTTCGAAAGGCGATCGATGTCGGTTGCGTATCGGTTGTAGGCCACCACCGCAGGAATGGCGGCAAAGAGGCCGATGGCCGTGGCCACCAGCGCCTCGGCAATGCCGGGCGCGACACTTGCAAGGGTTGCCTGCTGAACATTCGCAAGCCCAGTGAAGGCATGCATGATGCCCCAGACCGTGCCAAAGAGCCCGATGTAGGGGGAGACCGAGCCGACCGTGGCCAGGAAAGGCAGGCCATGTTCGAGGGAGTCGAACTCGCGCTGACTGGTGGCGCGCATGGCACGGCGAGCTCCCTCAAGCATCAGACTGGGGTCGGCTTTGGATTGCTGTCGAAGCTTCAAGAACTCGCGCATGCCCGCCTCGAATACGCGAGAGAGCCCCTGACCATAGGCGCCCTGGCTGGTTCTTTCATAGAGCGCCATGAGTTCGCCCCCCGACCAGAAGGCCTCCTCGAAGGAGTCGGTCTGGCGATTGATTTCACGAATACTTAGCAGCTTCTTGAAGATCACGGTCCACGAAGAAATCGAGAGCACCACGAGCAGGAGCATCACCAGTTGAACAGGGATGGTGGCCTGAAGAATGAGGGTGGCGATCGAGAGGTCGGTTGTTGCTGGGGTCATGGTCCATCCTTGTTAGAACAAGCTTGCATCGTTGGTTTGTGGGGCAACGCGTTGGAAGTGTCGCCAGGTCTGCTCCGTGGCCATTCGGCCGCGTGGCGTTCGCTGCAGGAATCCCTGCTGAATGAGGTAGGGCTCGAGCACGTCCTCGATGGTGTCTTTGGACTCGCCAATCGCAGCCGCCAGATTCTCCAGGCCGACAGGCCCACCGCTGAACTTATCGAGTATCGCCAGCAGAAGCTTCTGGTCCATCAGATCGAAGCCCTGGTGATCGACTTCAAGCATGGTCAGGGCCGCCTTGGCAATGGGCAAGTCGATTTGTGGCGAAGACTTCACTTGGGCGTAGTCGCGCACCCGCCGCAGAAGCCGATTGGCAACCCGTGGGGTTCCACGCGAGCGCCGTGCGATTTCCTGCGCGCCATCCGCGCTCACTTCTGCATTCAGAAGCGAGGCCGATCGGTGGACGATGGTGGCGAGGTCTTGTGTGTCGTAGAACTCCAGACGACCGACAATGCCGAAACGATCTCGAAGCGGATTGGTGAGCATGCCTGCTCGCGTCGTTGCGCCCACCAGAGTGAAAGGCTGGAGGTCGAGTTTGATGGACCTTGCAGCGGGTCCTTCACCGATCATGATATCGATCTGATAGTCCTCGAGTGCGGGATAGAGTATTTCCTCGACGACGGGGCTGAGTCGGTGAATCTCGTCGATGAATAAAAGATCGTTTCGCTCGAGGTTGGTCAGCAGGGCGGCGAGGTCGCCCGGTCGTTCAAGCACTGGTCCCGAGGTCTGCCGAAGGTTGACCCCCATTTCTCTTGCAAGGATGTGGGCGAGGGTTGTCTTGCCGAGCCCCGGAGGCCCGAACAGAAGAACGTGGTCCAAGGCCTCCTCTCGTTGCCGGGCGGCCTGGATAAAAATCCGAAGCTGCTCCTTGACCTTTGGCTGTCCGATGTAATCTTCGAGCCGCTGGGGGCGCAGTGCCTTCTCAATCTGCTCCTCGGAGCGGCCGGCCGAAGCGGCGGAGATGGTTCGGCCAACTTGTAGATCCGGGGATTCGCCGAGATCGTCGTGTTCGATCATGGCCCTAGTTTAACGTTCAGCGCGAGAGCTGCTTGAGTGCGAGTCGCATTCCCTCTGAGACGCTGACCGATCCGTCGAGTTCACGAACGGCGAGTCTTGCTTCTTTATCGGAATAGCCCAGCGCAATTAGACCGCTGACCACATCGTTTTGGATGCCATTAGCGGAGGAGGTGAGCACGGCCTCGCTGCTGGTGAATCGGCCACGCAACTCCAAGACCAGGCGCTCTGCTGTCTTTTGACCAATGCCCGGAATACGCTTGAATGCGGCGCTGTTTTGCTGCGAGAGTTCCACTCGGAGTTGATCGACAGAGATACCCGAGAGCACCGCCAAGGCAATCTTGGGGCCTATTCCAGAGACGCGAATGAGTTCTCGAAAGGCCATTCGCTCATCGGCCGTGCCAAACCCGAAAAGAAGCTGGGCGTCTTCTCGAAAGACCTGGTGTGTGAGCAATACAAGCTCGCTGCCAATGCTGGGCAGGTTGTAGACCGTGCTCATGGGGGCTTCGAGTTCGTAACCCACGCCATTGACGTCGATGGTGAGGCTGGGAGGGGTGAGCCGAACGAGCCGACCGCGGAGTTGGGCAATCATGGCTGTTGAGCATGCCAGAAGGCCAAGGCGCAGGCCAGGGCATCGGCGGCATCGGCACTGGGTGCCTTGCCGAGCCCAAGAAGTCGGCAGACCATGTGACCCACCTGATCCTTTGTGGCCCGGCCGGTTCCAACAATGGACTGTTTGATTCTTAGCGGGGTGAGTTCCGCCACGGGCAGACCCCTCTGGGCCAATGCGGCAATGGCCACGCCACGCGCCTGTCCGAGCGAGAGGGTGGAGCGTGGATTGACGTTCACGAACACCTGTTCGATGACTGCCGCCTCGGGTTGATAATGATCCAATACTTCAGCAAGCCCCGCGAATAGCTCGGCCAGTCGCTCGGGCTCGGAGAGGCTGGCATCGGGCCGAATGACACCACTGCCAATATAGCGGGCCTGGTGTCGCCCCTTGGTCTCAATAAGGCCAAACCCAGTGCGACGAAGGCCCGGGTCAATGCCAATTAGCCGCATGCGTTAGTGGCGGAAATGCCGGACTCCAGTAAAGACCATGGCGATTCCTCGTTCGTTGGCCGCAGCAATCACCTCGTCGTCGCGGACCGACCCACCGGGCTGGACAACAGCCACTGCGCCGGTATCGGCGACCACATCGAGCCCATCTCGAAATGGAAAAAAGGCATCGGAGGCCACGACGGTTCCCTTTAAGGAGAGGCCGGCATGCTGCGCCTTGATCGATGCGATGCGTGCGGAGTCAAGCCGGCTCATCTGCCCTGCACCGACCCCAATGGTCTGCCCGCCTCTGCAAAAGACAATTGCATTGCTCTTGACCCATGTGGCCACCTTCCAAGCAAAAAGGAGATCTTGAATTTGTTCCGTAGTGGGTTTTCGCTCGGTGACACAGTGGAGTTGCGATGCATTGAGTCGATCGAGATCGGGCGTCTGAACCAAGAGCCCCCCGCTGATTCGTTTGAGATCCATTCCGGCGGCGACCGAATCGCTGTTGCCCCTGGGAACACGAAGAAGTCGCAGGTTCTGCTTGCTCGAGAAGTGCGCCAGCGCGGCAGCAGAGAAATCCGGCGCGATGATGACCTCGGCAAACTGCTGCCCTATGGCCAGCGCGGTGGCCTCATCGCAGGCCTCGTTGAAGGCAAGAATGCCGCCAAAGGCAGAGGTGGGGTCTGTAGAGAAGGCGCGCTGGTAGGCATTGAGGCTGTCTTTGCCGATCGCAACCCCGCAGGGGTTGGCATGTTTCACAATGACGCAGGCAGGTTCGTTAAAGCCCACCACGCAAGACCAGGCGGCATCCGCATCAGCAAGATTATTAAATGACAACTCCTTGCCTTGGAGTTGCTCGTAGCGACCAAGGCTTCCGACGGGTGCCGCGGGGTCGCGATAAAACGCCGCCGACTGATGCGGGTTCTCGCCGTAGCGCATTGTTTGCTCAATCGAGAACTGTAGGGTGAGCAAATCAGGGAATGCACCCGCCTTTGCCGGCTCCTGGGGTGAATTGGAGGCAGGCAGTGCAGTGAGGAAGTTGGCAATGGCCCCGTCGTAGGCCGCGGTATGGGCGAACGCTTTGCCTGCCAGTTTCTGCCGAGTCTGCCACGCGAGGCCCTGCTTCGACCGCAACTCTTCAATGATGCAGGGGTAGTCGCTCGGGTCGACAACAACCGCCACCCCATCGTGGTTCTTTGCTGCGGCTCGGAGCATTGCGGGGCCACCAACATCGATATTCTCAATGACTTCTTGGTAGTCGACATCTGGCTTGGCAAGGGTCTCTCGAAACGGGTAGAGGTTGACGACCAGCAGATCGATGGGGCCGATGCCATGGGCCGCAATGGTCTGCATATGTTCGGCCAGATCCCTTCGAGCCAGCAAACCGCCATGGACCGCAGGATGCAATGTCTTGACTCGACCATCAAGAATCTCGGGGAAGTTGGTTAATTCATCCACCGAGCGGACTCCGAGGCCTGCGTCACGCAGCGCAGAGGCAGTGCCTCCGGTAGAGATGAGCTCCACCCCCATATCGACCAGGGCTCTGGCCATTTCGATAAGACCAGTTTTGTTGGAGACAGACAGGAGCGCGCGGCGCACCGGTATGGGAGAGGAATAGAGCGACGACATTAAATCTCCGATTGAATGCGATATTGATTCATTTTTTTGCGCAGTGTGTTGCGAGAGAGGCCAAGCATCTCGGCCGTCTTGCTGAGGTTGCCATGGGTTTTCTCCAGCACATAACGGATGAGGGGTTTCTCGATGGCTTCGAGCACCATCTCGTGCAGGGCGTGGGGCTTTTGGTCACCCAATTGCTCGAAGTAAATGTTCAAGCTGTTGACCAGCGCCTGGTCGAGGCGCTGCGTGTTCTCGTCGTTCACGCCGCCTTCGCCTCTGGATGTCGGGTGGCAAAGAACGCGTCAATGCGATCGAGCTGGGCCTGTGGTGTCTCTGCGGCCAGAATGAGTTCCCGAAAAACACGGGCGCCAGGCTGCCCCTTCAGGTACCAACCGATGTGCTTGCGTGCCGAGCGTACCCCTCGTTCCTCACCATAGAAGCGATAGTGGTCGAGCAGGTGCTCGCGAAGCCAATGTTGGATTTCGAAGTCGGTCGGATCTGCAATGCGCTCCCCGCTCTGCAGGAAGCGAAAAATCTGACGATAAATCCAGGGGCGACCCTGGCCCGCCCGCCCCACCATGATGGCGTCGGCATTAGTCTGGTCCAGAACCCAGCGCGCCTTCTCGGCCGAGTCGATGTCGCCATTGGCAACGACGGGAATTGTGAGTCGCGACTTCACCTGTGCGATGGTCTCGTATTCGGCGTTGCCAGTGAACCGATCTTCGCGCGTGCGGCCGTGAATGGTGAGCATTGAGATGCCCAAATCCTCGGCCATTAGTGCAATGCCAAGAGCATTTCGATTCGAGGGATTCCAGCCGGTTCGGATCTTCAGCGTAATTGGAATGTTCGCCGGTTGGGCGACCGCCAGCACAGCTTCGAGTATGTCGCGGACCAAGGCCTCGTCTTGCATCAGGGCCGAACCGGCCGCCTTGTTGCAGACCTTCTTCGCGGGGCAGCCCATATTGATGTCGATGATCTCTGCGCCCCGATCAATATTGAAGGCCGTGGCCTGGGCAAGCATCTGCGCATCACCCCCGGCGATTTGGACCACCTTGGGTGACGGTTCGCCCTCGTGGTTGATGCGTCGACTAGTCTTCTCCGTGGCCCAAAGCAGGGCATTGGAGGCTGCCATTTCACCCACCGCGTAATCGGCACCCAAGCGCTTGCAGAGTTGCCGAAAGGGGCGATCCGTGACGCCTGCCATGGGTGCAACAAACACCCGGTTCTCGATTCGATGTTGACCGAGCCGAAGTGGCTCAGTCCAGCGTGTAGCCATTCCAGTCCTCTTGCATGAGGGTCTCGATCTCATCGGGATCAACTGGAACACCACGCGTGATCAACTCGCAGCCCGTTGAATTCACCACTGCATCGTCCTCGATGCGGATGCCAACATTCCAGAAACCCTCTGGGATGTCCTGGGCCGGCCGGATATAGAGACCGGGCTCAATGGTTAGAACCATTCCGGGGCCCAGCGGGGTTCGGTAATCGCCCACATCATGAACATCCATACCAAGCCAGTGGCCAGTCCGGTGCATATAAAACCGCTTGTATGCCGCCGTCTCGAGCGCGGCATCGAGGCTCTGATTTGGGAGCAGTTGCAGGTCGATGAGCCCCTGGCAGAGAACCCGAACGGCCGCGTCGTGGGGGGCAGTAAAGGCGACCCCGGGCCGGGTTGCATCAACAGCCGCCTGTTGCGCAGCGAGCACGAGCTCGTAGGCCGCGCGTTGCTGCGCTGTAAAACGACCGGAGACTGGAAAGCTTCGGGTGATATCACTGGCGTAGCCGTCGAGTTCGCAGCCCGCATCGATAAGGAGCATGTCACCGTCTCGCATGACCCGGTCTCCGGCGCGGTGATGAAGAATGCAACTGTGCGGCCCACTGGCCACAATGGAGCCATAGGCCACGGACTGTGCGCCTTGCCGCCTGAATTCCGCCAAGAGCACGGCCTCGATGGCAAACTCGGCGAGGTCCGAACGGGTGGCACGCATGGCCTGGCAGTGGGCCTGGGCAGAGATGGTCGCGGCCCTGGACATGGTCTGGAGCTCTTGGTTGTCCTTGATGAGCCTTAGCCGGGCAACAGCCTCTCCCAGGTCGAGGAGTCGGGAAGGTGCTTGGATGCCACCGCGGGCTTGTGCTCGGGCGGCCTCCATCCAGCGGCGGAGGTCTGCATCGAGTTCCGGCTCGCTGGCCAGGGGCGTTACCACGGCTGCTTTGTTTTTGAGCGCTTGAACGATGGTCTCTTGAAGTCTCTCGGTGGAGACCGAGGCATCCATTCCGTAACGGACGCTGGCGAGTTCGGGGCCCACCCGAACCCCATCCCAGATTTCTCGCTCATCGTCGCGGGGTCGGCAAACAAGGGTGTCGCGATGCTGGCCATCGGGGTTGATTTCCATGATCAGCCAGGCCTCTGGCTCAGGGAATCCGGTGAGGTAGAAAAAATCGCTGCCAAAGCGGAACGGAAAAGTATTGTCGCGATTGCGACTGATTTCGCGACCCGAGAAACTCAGAACAATGAGGGGGTCACCGCAAGACGCCCTGGCCAGGTCCGCGGCAAGTCGGTCTCGGCGGCCACGATGGGCATTGCCGTGGGGCGGGGCGCTAACAGGCAGGGGCTTGTCGTGATCCGCCAGTTGCGAGAGAAATGGATCGGCCGGCTTATTCATGATGGCCCAATGGTCCACCGGAGCGCAGTCGCTGGTCAAGCCATTGCAAGCGTTCTGGGGTGCCGACATCCACCCACCCACCCGGCCAGAGGCTTGCTGAGACCTGTCCCCTCGCGCAGGCCTTGCGCAAGAGCGGGCCGAGGGGCGCTGGCCTTCCTGGGATGCAGTCGGCAAAAAGCTTGGGCCAGAGAATTGCGACACCGGAGTAAGTGAAACTCTTCGGGCAATCGCCGAGGGGGTCTTCCGATAGGCCGCATGCGAGCCCGTCTTTGAGCGAAAAGTCGCCCTTGGGGTTGTGGGTCGGGTTTGGCACGAGCCATAGGTGGGCCAATGGCCCCTCTTTGCAGAGACCCATGGACTCCATCAGTTGGCTCTCAAGCGGCGGCAACTCCCCCTCGATGAAGACATCGCCGTTGATCAAGAGGAAAGGGTTCTCGTCTCGCCAAGGCCTTGCGCTGACGATGCCACCGGCGGTCTCGAGTGCGCCCGGAGGCTCGCGGCTGATACGAATTCTCAGCCCCCAGGCGCTTCCGTCCTGAAGAAAATTCTCGATCTGATCAGGCAGATGGGCTGTATTGACCACGACCTCTTCCCAGTTCTGCATCCTCGCGAGTCGCAGCAGGTGCCACTCAATCAGAGGCCGGCCACCGACCCGGAGCATGGGCTTGGGGGTTTGATCGGTAAGGGGTCGCATGCGCTCACCGCGACCGGCTGCAAGAATCATTGCATGCATAGTGGGTGGGAGGTTGCGGGGAGCTGCTTAAAAAGTGAACCTGGTCTCCGGCGAAATACCGGCGAGTCGATCGAGAATCTTGGCCAACCCACTAAGCGCGTCGTAGCGGTGGGTCACCGATGAGGCGTAGGCCATTACCACCGGCAAGTCTTTGAGGTAACCATCCTTCCCATCCCGATGGTAGAGACGGGCAAATATCCCTAAAACCTTTAGGTGTCGCTGAAGACCCATCCATTCGAAATCTTCCCAGAAGGAGGAAAAATCCTCCGAAACCGGCAGGCCCATCTTGCGTGCGTCCTGCCAGTAGCGCACGGCCCAGTCGATCTGCTGATCTTCTTCCCAGACGATGTAGGCATCTCTCAGTAGCGAGACCAAGTCGTAGGTGATGGGCCCGACCACTGCATCTTGAAAATCCAATATGCCGGGCGAGTCCGACTCGAGTTTCATCAGATTTCTGCTGTGGTAGTCGCGGTGAACCAGCACCTGTGGTTGGGCCAAGGCTTTGCCGCAGAGTGCTTCCAGTATTTCGGCGAGAGTGTTCTTCTCTTTCTCGTTGAGACGCGCACCCAGGTGTTTCTCGACATACCAGGCCTCGAAAAGCGACATCTCTAGCGTGAGCTTCTCTCTGTCGTATTGCGGGAGATTCATGGCCTGGGGCGTTTGCGAGAGGCTCCAAGATTGAATTTTGATGAGTGCCGACCAGGCGTCTCGATAGAGCCCACTGGCTGCATCGGCTTTAAGGAGGGGCAGGTAGGTGTTGTTCCCGAAGTCCTCTAAGAGCAGGTAGCCCTCCGCCTCATTCACGGCGACCCGGCCAGGGACTCGGACGCCTGAGGCGTCGAGAAGTTGAGCAACGTGCAGAAAACTATCCAGTGGTTCTCGCTCAGGGGGCGCATCCATCAATACCAAACTCTTGCCCTCTGGCGTATCGACTCGAAAGTAACGCCTAAATGAAGCGTCGGATGAGGCGGGTCGAATACTCTCGGGAAGGGTTGCTGGGGTGCCGAGGACAGAGAGCCACTCTCGCGCTCTGAGCAACCTAGAGTCGTTTGAAACGGGCATGGAATGGAGTCTTGGAAGGGGCTACCTATAATAGCCCATGCGTTGGACCGTCCTTCTTGTTAGCGCCACCCTAACAGCTTCTGTCTGGGCTGGAGAGTGCACTCCCCAAAGCGATCTCGGCCAGGGGCTTCGTCTCGATTCCACGCTTGTCCTCGGCCCCGGCCTGCTGGGACAATCATTCTCGGGGGGGAGTGGCCAACCAACTTATCTGTTCGGGCAGGTGATCTCCGGGTTAACCGAGGATTGGGTAACACTGGCGGGCGAGGCGGAACTTCGTCAGTTTGGTGCCTCCGTTCGTGCTCAGTCGATCGAAGTCAGTCTCGTGGAAGGCTCTTTTCGGGCAGAGGGAGAGGTTACGCTCTTTAGGGAGGGAGAGTTTTTTAAAGGGGCCTCTCTAACACTCAAGCCCCAGGTCATGCGAGGCCTGTTCTCATCGGCAGAGTACGAGTTTTCGGCGATGAATGCGCGCGGCTCCGCGGAGAGTATCGAATTTATTCAGCCCAAGCGAACA
>JBJOGU010000021.1:0-7609 GCA_046048075.1 Pseudomonadota bacterium | reverse complement strand
ACATTGGTTTTCTTTCGTACTGGACGATGGAGCGGGCGATGGGAATCGAACCCACGTCTTGAGCTTGGGAAGCTCAGGTCCTGCCATTGAACGACGCCCGCCTTTAGGCGTCCAATCTCTCAATTGTATCGCCCTCGAGGCGATCTGAGTCAGTTATTTCGACATTTCTTAGACTTCTCTCGATGGCCCGACTTCGAACGCCGACCTCGCCAAACTTTTTGCTCGCCTCTTCAAGTTTTTTCTCAGTCGCTTCAATGACTTGGGCAAACTTATTAAACTCATTTTTAACTTGTCCGAGCACCTGCCAAACCTCCGAGGATCGCTTTTCGATGGCGAGCGTTCGAAATCCCATCTGAAGACTATTAAGGAACGCCAACAAATTCGTGGGACCACAGAGCGTAATGCGACAGTCTCGTTGAATGTTGTCCGAGAGCCCTGGACGACGAATAACCTCGGCGTAGAGGCCCTCTGTAGGGAGATAGAGAATGGCAAAGTCGGTGGTGTGGGGCGGTTCGATGTACTTGTCGCGAATGGACTTGGCCTCGAGTTTGATTCGTTGTTCGAGTTGTTTGGAGGCGGCCTCTGCCTCGACCGCGTCTCCCTTCTCCTGGGCTTCGAGCAGGCGTTGATAGTCCTCCATCGGGAACTTCGCATCGATCGGAAGCCATACTGGATGCTCTGCGGACGCGCCAGGGAAACGAATGGCAAACTCCACGCGCTCGTTGCTGTTGCGTCGTGTCGCGACATTTCTCTCATACTGACCAGGCACAAGAATCTGTTCGATCATGGCCTGGAGTTGAACCTCGCCCCAGGTGCCTCGAGACTTCACGTTGGTTAGCACCTTCTTGAGGTCGCCTACGCCGCTTGCGAGGCTCTGCATTTCCCCGAGTCCTCGATGCACCTGCTCAAGTCGATCCGATACGAGCTTGAAGGATTGCCCCAGGCGTTCTTCCAAGGTGCTTTGCAACTTCTCATCGACCGTCTTTCTCATTTCCTCGAGTTTGGTCGCATTGTCCTTCTGTATCGCCTCTAAGCGTGAATCGATACCCTGCTGACTCAACTCCAGGCTACTTTGAATCTGTTGGGTCAGTGATTGGATGCGCAACTCCTGCGACTGGCTCTGGTGCTCGGCCACCGCCTTGAGAGCCACCAACTGGGTGGCGAGCCATCCCAAAAGTGCGAGGCTTGCCAGTGCAATGCCAAGAAGGGCGAGCAGAGCAAAATCCATCAGCGCGGCGGCGCCTCGGCTGACGCGTCTGTCTTTGCCTCTGTTGGGTCGGTAGCAGGGGCCTCTTGTGCTGGGGCTCCTTCATCCGGCAAGGGCTCCTCTGAGGAAATGGCTGGCTGGGCTGGAACCGGGGGGGCGACGGTTTGGGTCTGTGCACTTGCAGCCGCAGCTTCAGCTTGTGCTTGCGCCTTGGCCGCTTCTTGGGCCTCGAAGGCGGCGAGCGCTTCGCGTCGCACCGCGATTTGCTGATTCATCTCCCGAAGCTTGGCCTGAGCAACATCACGAGTGCGAACGAGCGGGTTCTCTGGTGGCTCGGCATTCTCCTTTGCGCGGCGAAGTGCCCGCATCTCCCGCTGGTGCAGGACGTAGAGCAGCACCACCACTCCAAGGCCGATGAGGCCCTCAAGAACGATGATCGGTGTTGCTGGATTCATAAGTCATATTCAGTGTTGGCATCCGAATGGCCGATGCGGTGAAGTCCAAATTCTATGCCCAAGGCAGTTTCGATTGTCAGTGTGGCTGACATCCCCTCGATGGCTGTCTGTCTTAGAGCACCCAATGGCGGAAAGATGGGCTCCCTTCAAACACATTAGGGAGTAAACGCATGGCCACTCTGCTCGGTCGACGCCTCGGCGAGCGTCTGATATTCACGGAACGGCGCTCTTGGCGGTATCGGCGCACTCTGCAGGTGCTGCAGGCCACATGCCTGGTTGCAATTTCGGGGGCTGTTGTTTGGGTGCTTCAAGTCACCGATGGTCTTGAAATCATCGAAGGCCTCGTCCAGACCCTTCGGTCGGTCCTGGCGCACTCAAGCCACCGATTCATTGGTGGCCCTGCAGTGCCAGCCGATCCCGCCTAGCGAATGAAGTTTTGAATCGCCTTAGAAACGCGGGCCGAGTCCTCAGAGACCAGGAATCGAAGCAGGGCCACTTTGTCGTCGTAGGAGTTGGCCGTATTGAGCAACTCCATCGAGATCTTGGGCTTCTTGGGCTTGAGACGGGCCTTGATCTCCTCGAGCGACTCACCGTCCTCGATCTCAATGACCTCCTCGGAGGCCTGCTGCGCTGCCACTGCCTCGGCCTGGGCTCTCGCTTCGGCATGGGCCTGGGCCTGGGCCAGAGCGGCAGCTTGCTCAGCGGCCACAACGGCCTCGGTCTGTGCGGTGGTTCGGGCAATTAAGTGCTTGGCATAGAGTTTCGGGTTGTTGGCGCGCTTGCTCAGAGAAATTGCTCGCTCACGAATCTCCTTGGGCACAGGTGGCACAACCGAGTGCCATATAAAGAGACCAAGCCCCAAGAAGATGAGCAGCATCACCAAGAAACCAAGCACCTCGGGGGTAAAGAGGAGGTCTGGTGATTTCATGCCAATAAACGCCACTGCAATAAAGGCCACCCCAACAATCGCTGCAGAGATGACTCGGGTGCGGGGGTCTGCTGGCTTTACATCGAGGTGCGTTGGGCGCTGCTTGGGTAGTTCTCTACCGTCGGTGTTGATGATGGTGTAGGTCATGAACGCCATTAACCCAATCATCACCGCCCAGGCGGCAAAGTTCAGGGTGCCGAAGATGAGTTTCGGAAACGCCAAAGAGACCGCTGTGACCAGCGCGAAGATGGGCACCACCATGGCCAAAGAGACCACTCGACGCTTAATCACTGGGTTGACGTCCATGCAGAAATGCCCTTTCAGCGAGTTTTGGGCCAAAAAATTCGGCCTTCTTCGAGGGAATCGGCCAAAAATGCTCAAACTAAAGGGGAGTGGGTCGGGTCGTGACCCCGGATCGTCCCCCAGCAGTGGCCTTGAGTCCGCAGAATGCCTTTGAGACTACTTCTTCTCGTCCTTCTTGGCGTCGGCAGGTGCCCCAACCGGCTTCGGCGGTGGCCGCGGGTCCGACGCACAGGCCCACTCGGCCAGACTGGCGTCGAGTTTGCCAGGGGCAATCGGTCGCCAATCGAGGTTCTCTGCCCTAAGCGACGCAATAATCTGGCCAGCACCGCCCGTTCCTGCATAAGAGACAACAAGAATCGATCGAATCTCATTGGACTTGCAATTAATTTCCTCTCGGGTTCGGGTGGACATTGCGCCGATTGGGGAGCGTTCAATCAGGTTGGTCAGGCGCCAGATCAAACGGCGATCTTCGCTTTTTGTGCGCTCTCCGTCGATACGATCGATGTCAAGAAAGTGCTTTACCCGAGGTGGTTCCTCGGCAATGAAACGATAGGTGACTTGTGCCTGCAAGGAAAACGATAGGGCCCCTCCCACTAGCAGGATAGAAACGGAGGCGATACGCCGTTTTTCGAGGAAGTCCATGTCCCCAATTCTAGCGAAGCTCAGCTCAAACCGAAACGCTTGTGGGTGAGTCGACTGGCGATGGCAAACGAAATGAGGGCAAAGCCAATGAGTGTGAGCAACGGGCCGACGGGCGCGGAGGGCCACTCATCCAAAAAAAGCGGACGCACCAAGTGGACGCTGGCGGTCAGTGGCAAGAAATCAGACAAGATGCCCAATGCTTGTGGCAATTGCTCTCGGGGAAAGTAGACGCCCGATAGAAATGTCATTGGGGTGAGAAAGAGGGTGATGTAGTAAGTGAAAAAATCGTAACCCTTGGCCAAGGCATTGAAGATGAGCGCCAGGCTGGCAAAGCAAATACCAGTTAAAAACAGGAGCGGCAGGGCTGCGAGGAGCTTGATTGAATAGGAAATTCCTAGGGTGAGCATTACGAGCAAGATTGCACTGGCAGTGAAGAGGGACTTGAACCCTGCCCAGACCAGCTCGGCAAAAATAATGTCGTTGAGGTTGACCGGCGCATTCATGATGCCATCCCAGGTCTTCTGGGGAGACATCCGTGAATAGGCGGAATAAAGCGCCTCGAAGCTCGCCGCCGTCATGGTGCTCGCACAAATCGAGCCACTCGCGAGAAAGACCAGGTAGCTCAACTCATGCTCGCCAAAGCGAACCGATCCCACCAGGGCGCCCACCCCAAATCCGAATGCGACCAAAACAAACAACGGCTCAGCGATATTCCCAATCAGGCTGGGCCAGAAGAGCTTTCGCCAGACCATGT
Source organism: Pseudomonadota bacterium (assembly GCA_046048075.1). Taxonomy (GTDB): domain Bacteria; phylum Pseudomonadota; class Gammaproteobacteria; order Burkholderiales; family Burkholderiaceae_A; genus Hahnella. The sequence continues at coordinate 3,320 of JBJOGU010000021.1, read as the reverse complement.
AGTTGCGCAGGAATACAGGCAGCCAGGCGCGAGAGACAATGAAGGGGTTGTTCACGCGGCCTCTCTAATCTGACGACCAGTCAGTTTTAGGAAAACATCCTCCAAGTTCGCAGGGCGGTGCAGCACTCGGAGTTCTGGCATGGCCTCAAGCACCTGAAGGAGACGGTGCGGCTCTTGACCGTAGAAAAACACCGTCTCACCGCTTTGCTCAGACCGATCGGAATGCTCGGACAATCGGGGCAAGGCATCCAGTAACCCCGGACCAAATACCTCCACCACATGGGGTTCGACATGCTCGGAGATCAGTGTTCGGGGCGATCCTTGCGCAATTTTTCTTCCGTGGTCGATGACAAGAATCTGATCGCAGAGGCGCTCGGCCTCGTCCATAAAATGGGTGGTGAGCAAAATCGAGGTGCCGCCCTTGCGCAAGCGATTGAGCCTCTCCCACATCAGGTGCCGTGCCTGGGGGTCTAGCCCAGTGGTGGGCTCATCAAGAACCAGAAGGCGGGGTGCGTTCACAAGGGCTCGGGCCAGACTCAATCGTCGCTTCATACCACCCGATAGGGCGTCGATTCTTGCCGTGGCTTTGTGGCCCAATGCCGCAAACTCAAGAAGGCTAGGCGTTCGGTCGATGATGGTCTTTGCTGGAATGCCAAAGTAGCGGCCATAGGCCAGAAGGTTCTCCTGGCAATTGAAATCAGGGTCGAGGGTGTCGAATTGACCAACGACGCCAAGTTGGGCTCGGATCTGGCGGCTAAAGACTGGCTGCTCGAGTCCGAAAACGGAAATGGATCCGCTGTCGGGCTTGCTCAAACCAAGCAGCATACGGATTGTCGTGGTCTTGCCTGCGCCATTGGGGCCGATAAGGCCCAGGCACTGCCCCGGGAGTATCTCGAGGTCGAGTGACTGAACCACCTGCTGGCCCCCGAGCTGCTTGCAGACAGCTTTCGCTACAAGCAGGGGGGTCTGCGTGGACATGGATCGTGTAAATTCGGGAATAAGTTGCCTGTCGGCGGAAGAATTCAAATGAAAAAATTCATCATCATTATTGCCATTCTAGGACTACTTCTTGTCGGGGCCGGTGGCTTTGCCTTCCTGCAGTGGCAGTCGGCCTCCGAACTCCAGGCGGAGGTCGATACGCTCAAGGGTGAACTTCAGTCCCAGAATCAGCAAATTGGAGGGATGTCTCGCATTGAAGAGTTGCTCGCCAAGGAGAAGCAATTTGATGCTGTAAAAGACGCGCTCTCTGGCGGTTTGGTGCTGGGTGATGTTGAGACTCTCGTGCGCAATGCCAAGGACCCGGGCGCGGAGCGCGTCCTCGGCCTGGGTGCCCTTCGCATGATGGTCAAGGGCAAGGAGGACCCATCGGTGGCCGAGGCCTTCGAGAGAGCCATTCAGATGATGGATATCAAGAGCCGCCTGGTGGCCACCTGTGCGGCCCAGGCTGGCCTTGCAGCAACGGGCGCCAAGACCAACATCATGAGCGAATGTGCCAAATTGAAGGAGGCGGCCGCAACGCCTCCGGCCGAAGCGGCTCCCGCTGAGGCTGCTGCAGCACCAGCAGCACCCGCTGTCGCTGGCACTCCTGCGACGGGCAATGCGGCGCCCGCCGCGGCTGCCCCAACCGCGCCGGCAGCTGCTGCACCAGCCACTCCTGCGGCACCCGCTAAGAAATAGACTTTAGAAACTCTCGAATCACCGCAAGACTTGCCCGATCATAGGGCACAGGGTGTCCAGCCTGTGGAAAAACGGAGAATTGAACGCGCGGATTGAGCGATCGCATGCGCTCTTCCTCGGCGTCGTCAATCACGTCCGATTCCCCGCCTCGCAGGATCAGGGTTGGAAGCTCCACTTGGCGAAACAGGTTGCGAAAGTCGACCCCATGAAAGGTGGTCTCATGGGGAAGATCAAGATGTCGAGGCTTCTGAACCGCACGGAGCAACCGTGGATCAACACCCAATTCCTCAGCCATCTCATTGACATTTCCGAAGAGCCGGGCCCCTTTGGTCACGCTTCCGATTCCTGTCATTAGGCCGAAAATGCCACCCCAAGGGAGCATGGAACTGACGTCATTTAGGGTGATGCTGGCAATTCCATCGGGTCGGTTCTGGGCCAGATACATTGCCAACAGACCCCCCATACTCGTTCCCACCAGGTGAAGTCTGGGAGCAACGCGATCCCTAAAAAGCCCTTTGCCAGCAGCACCGGCACTGCCACGCATTCGGCCTTGAACATGGGCCAGAACGATCCCCAGATCACTGAGGTACCCGCTCATGTTGTAGTGAGACTCCTCCGCCATGGGGTCGCTGGTTCCCCGGCCCGCGTAATCAAACAAAAATATGCGGTAGTCGTCGGCGAGGGCGCTCACCAGGCCTTGAAAATTGGATTGGGTCTCAAGAAGCCCCGGGAGGCAGAGCAGTACATCTCTTGCGGACTCCGGACCAATGTCCTGACCCCCTAGCCAGCGCGAGCGCTCCGCTCCGACAACAAGAAGCCTAAAGTGCTCCTGGCGCACTTGTGAAGATGCCATGGCGTGATCTAAGCCTTGCTCTTTTCGAAGGCTTGAGTAGGCTGGCTCGCCGGAAAGGTGATGACGTGATCGGCTTCCAAGCGAATGCCAATCGGCGCATCGAGGGGATGGTCATGGTGGCTTGGCACCAGTGAGAGCACCTGTTCACCCCCGGGCAATTCAAGGGTGTAGAGAAAGTCAGCGCCCCTGAAACTCTTTCGGATGACTCGCGCTTGAAGCGGGCTGTCGTCATCGTGAATGACATCGTCTGGCCTCAGCAAGACGCGCACTTCTTTGTTGGAGGCGGATTCGTTGCAACAGCATGGCGCGAGAGGAAGTTGCCCGACCGCTGTCTCAACACTGTGTTGATTTTGGCGGCCAGTGATCAATGCACCCTCCCCAATGAACTTCGCCACCTCAGGGATGCAGGGTTCATGGTAGACGTCATAGGGTGTTCCCCACTGCGCAAGGTAGCCATTGAACATCACGCCGAGTTGATCGGCCATTGCAAAGGCTTCGGATTGGTCATGGGTGACCAGGACAGCGGTCTGCTCTGCCTCACGAAGAATCTCCCTGACCTCGCGGGCGAGCCTTGCACGAAGGTTGGGGTCCAGGTTCGAGAATGGCTCATCAAGCAAGAGGAGTCGGGGCCTCGGTGCCAAGGCCCTGGCGAGAGCGACACGCTGGGCCTGCCCCCCCGAGATCTCATGGGGGAAGCGATCTTCATACCCCCGCAGGCCCACCAATTCGACAAGGGTCTCCACGCGCCGAGTCTCGTCTGAGCCGGCGGACTTGGGGCGGCCTGCGGTGA
>JBJOGU010000020.1:0-6554 GCA_046048075.1 Pseudomonadota bacterium | reverse complement strand
CTCTCTCAAGATCGATGGCCTACGCCTTGTTTGACTCGGCCCTCGAGGCCGATGAGGCCTTGGACCTCGAGGATGAGGATCACGAGACGCTCTCTTCGGAGGATGGCGCCACATTGATCAGTCTGGTCGGGGACGAGTTGCTCATTGCCGTGGCCGAGGCCCCCACGCATTCCGACTGCAGCCCTCCAGCCCACGCAGACGGAGCGGAGGAACGACTGCGACCTTTTGCTGGCTTGGCGGGGCTTCTTCGTGGCGGGGCGAAAGACGAAAATCGCTGAGCATTCAGGCGTTTGGGCTGAATTTCCCGTATAGTTGAGGGTTTTGAAGTTGCCTGGAGAAAATCATGGCCGTTCAGCAAAATAAGAAATCGCCCTCGAAGCGCGGCATGCATCGTTCGCACGACTTTCTGAGCCAACCCCCTGTGGCCGTTGAGCCCACCACGGGAGAGGTCCACCGTCGCCACCACATTAGCCCCTCTGGCTATTACCGTGGTCGCAAGGTAGTGAAGTCGCCGGTGGCCGAGGCCTAAACCCGCAAGGCTCTCGACTCGATCTTTCTACTTTGAGTCTCGTTCCGAGCGGCTAGGAACAGACCCACTCCCATGCCCGACGAATCGGTCTGTGTGGCCATTGACGCCATGGGCGGTGACCATGGATTGCCGGTCACAGTTGCAGCATCCCTCGATTTCTTAAGCAGACACCCTGCCCACCGAATTATTTTGGTGGGCGACGAGGAGCGTATTCGCACATCCGTGCGCGCGCAGGGTGGCTCGCTCGATGCCTACGACACGCGACTCTCTCTGGTGCACACCGATGAGGTGGTTGCGATGGACGATCCGCCCGCTGTGGCCCTTAAGGCCAAGCGCAGATCCTCGATGCGCATGGCCATTGAGCAGGTCTCCGATGGACGTGCCCAAGCGGCGGTTAGTGCAGGCAACACCGGCGCACTCATGGCCATCTCGCGCTATGTGCTGAAGACGATTGAAGGCATTGACCGACCGGCCATCGCCACATCGCTTCCCAATCGCACCGGTGGTTCCACCCTGATGCTCGATCTTGGCGCGAATGTTGAGTGCAGTTCGGAGCACCTCTTGCAATTTGCCCTCATGGGGTCTGCGCTGGTCGCGTCCCTGCATGGTGCCGACCGCCCGAGCATTGGGTTATTGAATGTGGGTGAAGAAATTATCAAGGGCAATGACACCGTCAAGCAGGCCGGTGAGTTGCTGCGGGAGAGCCGACTCAACTTCATTGGCAATGTCGAGGGGAATGACATTTTCAAGGGCACTGCCGAGGTTATTGTCTGCGATGGCTTCGTTGGAAATGTGGCTTTGAAGACATCCGAGGGGCTCGCCCAGATGCTGGGTGGCTTTCTCAAAGAGGAATTCACTCGCTCATGGGCAACACGCGTCGGCGCCCTGATTGCAAGGCCCGTGCTCAAGCGGTTCTCTCGCCGGGTGGATCACCGGCGATACAACGGTGCGGCCCTGCTGGGCCTGCGTGGCATTGTCTTTAAGAGCCATGGCTCGGCCGATGCCTTTGCCTTTCGGCATGCCATTGAACGGGCGGCGGATGCGGCATCGCATGGGTTGAATCGGCGCATTGAAGAGTCGTTGGCCAAGGGATATTGAGTCGTGAGCCAAGAGCGTTTCTCCCAAATTGTCGGCACCGGTCATGCATTGCCCGGCAGCCCTGTCTCCAATCAGCAACTTGCTGCCCAAATGGCAGAGCGGGGTATCGAGACCTCCGACGAGTGGATTCAAGAGCGAACGGGAATCGCCCAGCGATACATTGCCCCGGAGGGTGTGTTCTCAAGTGACTTGGGTGCCGAGGCAGCCCGCAAGGCCATGCAGGATGCGCAGATTTCCGCCGAGGAAATTGATCTCCTCATTGTGGCGACCTCCACCCCCGACATGGTCTTCCCGTCGACTGCCTGCCTGGTCCAGCAAAAGCTCGGCATCTCCCAGGGCTTCGCATTCGATGTGCAGGCAGTCTGCAGTGGCTTTGTGTATGCAATGGCCACAGCCGATCTCTACATCAAGGCGGGCAAGGCCCGAACGGCCCTGGTCATTGGGGCAGAGGTCTTCTCTCGAATTCTCGATTGGAACGATCGAGGCACCTGTGTGTTGTTCGGCGATGGGGCCGGCGCGGTCTTGCTTCGCGGGGGTGACTCGCCAGGCGTTCTTGCCCATCGACTCCATGCCCAGGGTCAGTACGCAGACATTCTTCGCACCGCCGGCGGAATCCAGCATGGCAAGGCCACGGGACATCCCTTCCTGACCATGGATGGTCAGGCGGTATTCAAGCTTGCGGTTGAAGTGCTTGAGTCCTCTGCCAAGGAGGTTCTCGCCGATGCAGATATGGCGGCCGATCAGGTCGACTGGCTCATTCCGCATCAGGCCAATATTCGAATTCTTCAGTTTGCCGCCCGTCGACTCAAGCTTCCTTTCGAGCGGGTGGTGGTCACCGTGAATCAGCACGGCAACACATCGGCCGCTTCGGTTCCCCTGGCGCTTGATGTTGCCCGTCGCGATGGGCGAATCAAGGCGGGACAGAATGTTCTGATGCAAGGCGTGGGTGGCGGTTTCACCTGGGGCGCGGTGCTCGCCCGAATGACTGTTTAGCTTGAGAGGACGAAAATGAAGTCGGAGCAGCTTGCTTTTGTATTTCCCGGTCAGGGCTCCCAGTCGGTGGGCATGCTGGGAGGCTTCTCGAACAATGCAGTGGTGATGTCGTGCATGGGTGCTGCATCCGAGGCATTGGGCCAGGACCTTGTCGCACTGATCGAGACCGGCCCTGCCGAGCAGCTTGGACTCACCGTCAATACCCAGCCCGTCATGCTGGCCGCGGGGGTCGCCTTCTTTGAGGCTTATCGTCAGGCGGGTGGCACCATGCCCTCGCTTGCAGCAGGGCATAGTCTCGGTGAGTACGCGGCCCTCACTGCGGCCGGCGTGTTCGATCTCCCCGACGCGGTCCGAACGGTTCGTTTTCGTGCCGAGCAGATGCAGGCGGCTGTGCCAGTGGGCACCGGCACCATGGCGGCCATCATCGGTCTTGAGGCCGAGCAGGTCCGCGCCATCTGTGAGTCGCGGAGTCGGCCCGATGCAGTGGTAGAGGCCGTGAACTTCAATGCCCCCGATCAGACGGTGATTGCAGGCCACACGCCCGCAGTCGAAGGCGCCTGTGAGGCGCTCAAGGCGGCTGGGGCCAAGCGGGCCATGCTTCTGCCAGTGTCTGCGCCATTTCATGCCAGCCTATTGGCGCCTGCCGCCAAAGCCCTGGCCGAGCGCCTCGACGGCTTGGCGCTTCGGGCGCCGAGTTTTGGGGTTGTTCACAACGTTGATGTGCAGGTTCGCCCCGACCCCAATGCAATCAAAGAGGCGTTGGCCCTTCAGGCCATGCGGCCTGTCCGTTGGGTGGAGACCATCGAGTATTTGAAGTCTCAAGGCATTACGACGGTGGTGGAGTGTGGCCCGGGCAAGGTCCTCGCGGGACTCGTTCGGCGGGTTGCCCCGGAACTCACCATGCTCAATATCAATGACCAGGCCAGCCTTGATGCGGCCTTGGAGGCCACGAAATGAATTGCGCACTAGAGGGGAAGATTGCGTTGGTCACCGGCGCAAGCCGGGGGATCGGGCAGGCCATTGCCATGGCGTTGGCCCAGGAAGGGGCACGCGTCATCGGTACCGCCACAACACAGGGCGGAGCGGACGCCATCTCGAGCGGATTTGCGCAGGTGGGGTCTCAGGGCGAGGGCAGGGTATTGCAGGTGACCGAGGCGGGGGCCTGCGAGGCCATGGTCGAGGGGCTGATCAAGGACTTTGGAAATGTCCACATCTTGGTGAATAACGCGGGAATCACCCGCGACAACCTCGCCATGCGAATGAAGGATGAGGAGTGGGATGAGGTGATCCAGACCAATCTCTCGGCGGTCTTTCGTCTGAGCCGTGCAGTCTTGCGTCCCATGATGAAGACCCGTTGGGGGCGCATTATCAATATCACTTCGGTGGTGGGGGTCAGTGGCAACGCGGGGCAGATTAACTATGCAGCTGCCAAGGCTGGCGTGGCTGGCATGTCGAGGAGTCTTGCCCGCGAGGTTGCGAGTCGGGGAATTACCGTGAATGCCATCGCTCCGGGATTCATTGACACCGACATGACCCGCTCGTTGAGCCCGGAGCAGATCCAGGGACTTACTGCACAAATACCTGCGCAACGTCTTGGATCTGTAGGGGATATTGCGTCATCTGCAGTCTTTTTGGCCTCAGAAGGGGCTGGCTACATCACCGGAATTACCCTAAATGTGAACGGTGGGATGGTGATGTGCTGATACAATCAGGCTGCTTTGCCCCCTGTTCAAATTAGGAAGGAAAACATGGAAGACATCGAGAAACGCGTCAAGGCCATTGTCTCTGAGCAGCTTGGCGTGAAACTTGAGGACATCAAGACGGAGTCCAAATTTGTTGACGACTTAGGGGCAGATTCGCTCGATACGGTTGAGTTGGTCATGGCCTTGGAAGACGCCTTTGAGTGCGAGATTCCCGATGAGGAAGCCGAGAAGATCACAACGGTCCAGCAGGCCATCGACTTCATCAATAACAACCTCAAGAAATAACGTGCCGTGGCCGGTGGGTAGCCACGGCCACCTCTCTCCCCGGACTCCGAAGGCGTCGGATGCGTCGCCTTGTGCCGGGGGGCCTCCATCCCTCCTCATGCTGATCCTATGAATCGCCGTCGGGTCGTTGTTACTGGTCTTGGATGTGTCTCGCCGGTGGGCAACACCGTTGCGGACGCATGGGCCAATCTGGTCGCGGGCAAAACGGGCATCGCCAACATCACGCGCTTCGATGCGAGTGGCCTTGCCGTTCACTTTGCGGGTGAGGTCAAGGGCTTTTCCATAGAGTCCTATATTGCCGCCAAAGAGGCCCGCCATATGGATGTCTTCATCCATTACGGAATTGCTGCCGGCCTTCAGGCCCTGGACGACTCAGGACTGGTGATCAACGAATCCAACGCCGAGCGCATGGGTGTCATGGTGGGCTCGGGTATCGGCGGCCTGCCCATGATCGAGGACACCCACACCGAATACACCACCCGGGGGGCCAGGCGCATATCGCCGTTCTTCGTGCCAGGTTCGATCATCAACATGATCTCTGGTCACATTAGTATTTTGCGTGGTCTGAAGGGCCCGAATGTTGCTGCAGTCACCGCCTGCACCACCGGCCTGCATAGCCTTGGACTGGCGGCGCGGCTCATTCAGTACGGCGATGCAGATGTCATGGTGGCAGGGGGCGCAGAGTCGACCATCTCCCCTCTGGGCGTGGGCGGGTTCGCCGCCGCCCGGGCACTCTCAACCCGCAATGACGACCCAGCCACCGCCTCTCGGCCATGGGATGTCGATCGCGATGGTTTCGTGCTGGGTGAGGGCGCGGGGGTGATGGTGCTCGAGGAGTACGAACACGCCAAGGCGCGGGGTGCCAAGATCTACGCTGAGCTTGCCGGCGTGGGCTTTTCCGGCGACGCCTACCATATGACTGCCCCCAATATGGACGGCCCCCGTCGCTGCATGGTGGCTGCCCTGAAGGACGCCGCGGTGCAGCCCGAGCATGTCGGATATGTCAATGCACACGGCACGTCCACCCCGTTGGGAGACAAGAACGAGACCGAGGCCATTAAGGCCGCCTTCGGTGCCCAGGCCGCCAATTTGGTCGTGAACTCGACCAAGTCAATGACTGGACATCTCCTTGGCGGTGCGGGCGGCGTTGAGGCGGTGTTTACCGTGTTGGCCCTGCACCATCAGATCAGTCCGCCCACGATCAACATCTTCAATCAGGACCCCGAGTGCGACCTTGACTACTGTGCCAACGAGGCCCGGCAGATTAAGGCAACGGTGGCCTTGAAGAATAACTTTGGCTTTGGAGGAACCAACGGCAGTCTTGTCTTCGCGAAGGTTTAAGCACCGTGAGCGATAGAGACACCGACCAGGTTCTGGTCGCCCGAGTTCAGGCAGGCGACCGAGGCGCATTCGACCTATTGGTCTCCAAGTATCACCGCAAGGTTCTTCGGCTTATTTCTCGCCTGGTTCGAGACCCCGCAGAGGTCGAGGATATTGCCCAGGAGACCTTCATCAAGGCCTATCGCGCCTTGCCCCAGTTTCGCGCGGAAAGCGCGTTCTATACCTGGCTCTACCGGATTGCGGTCAATACGGCGAAAAATTACCTCAGTGCATCGAACCGTCGGCCGGTTCCAATGTCAGACCTCATGAGAGCCGAGGACGAGGACGACTCGTCCATGCCCTCTTTTGAGCCGTCCGTCGATGTGCAGACTCCCGACTCTGTTCTTTTGTCCAGGGAAATCGCCAAGACGGTGGAGCAGGCCATGGAAGCCCTTCCTGCGGATCTGCGCACTGCTGTGATGTTGAGAGAAATCGAAGGGCTGACTTATGAGGAGATTGCTGCTGCGATGAATTGCCCAATTGGCACAGTCCGTTCGAGAATCTTTCGGGCACGCGATGCCATTGCGGAGAAGTTGCGGCCCCTTCTCGATACGCCCGATGACAAG
>JBJOGU010000019.1:0-10170 GCA_046048075.1 Pseudomonadota bacterium | reverse complement strand
AAGCAGGTGGGCCGGCTCGATTGCGGGGTTGTCATTGCCCAGCGCCAGGCTCTGGGCTTCGGAAATGGCCTGTTGAAAGGCCGTGGTCATCTTGTCGAGGCGCATCTCTCATTCCTTCAATGGTTTTCGGCCGCATGAATGGACCGGGATTAACCATTAGATGGAGATGACTCCGTGGATTTTCAAGTCCACTTCTGCAGCGCCTCTTCATCACTGGCGCGGGCATCGACCCAACGATGTCCCTCGGGCGTGGACTCCTTCTTCCAGAAAGGCGCCTGCGTCTTCAAGTAATCCATGATGAAAGCACAGGCCTCAAGGGCCGCCTCGCGGTGGGCGCTACTGACGCCAACGAATACGATCTGGTCGGCCGGCAACATTGGACCGACTCGGTGCAAGACCCGAACCGAATACAAGGGCCATCGGGACTCCGCCTGATCGATGATCGCTTCGATACTTGCCTCGGTCATGCCCGGGTAGTGCTCCAAGGTAAGGCAGGACACCGAGGAGCCCTCGTTCATGTCGCGCACAGTTCCAATGAAGCTCGCCACTGCCCCGACACGGGTATCCCAGGCGCCGGATGGGTCTCGGCGAAGCTGCTCAAGTTCCTCTCCGACATTGAACGCTTCGGCTTGAACACGAACCCGAGACATCGAGATTCAGCCCCCTGTGACTGGTGGGAAGAAGGCCAGCTCGTCCCCATCAGAGAGGGTTGTCTGCTCGTTGGCCAATTGCTGATTCAGGGCGGCCCGCACCCGAGTCGAGTCCAATAATAAGTTGCTCCATCGATCGCCCCTCGCGGCGAGCAGCGCACGAACCGAGCCGACCGACTGGGGTCCGGACAGCGCGAGTCGCTCCTCTGAATGGCCCGCAAGTTCCCGCAGCGATGCAAACAGCATCAACCGGATATGGATCGTGGTGGTGTCAGTTTGAATGCCCATATGGCTATGCTAGGACAGCAACGACCCAAATGGGTAGAAGCGAAGCAAATCACCTCGCCGAACCGGGGTCTCCATCGGGACCTCAACCAGTCCCTCGGATTCGACAATGGAAGAGAGAACCTGAGAGTTTTGGCGTGCATGCGGAACGACCTCGCCCTGCGCATCGAGCTTGGCACGCAGAAACTCTTGACGAGGGTCGGGCTGGGATCGCTCGAAGGCAGCCCGGCAGAGATGGAATCTCGGCTCGACCTGCAAGACCCCTGCTCGTTTGAGCAGAAAGGGCCGAACCAGAAGCACGAAGGTGACCCAGGCGGAGACGGGATTGCCCGGCATACCGAGAAAATCCGCCCCACCCACCTTCCCAAACGCGAATGGCTTGCCCGGTTTAATGGCAATCCTCCAAAGATCCAAGGCGCCCTCTTGCTGCACGGCCGCCTTAATGTGGTCCTCTTCTCCGACGGATACACCGCCGCAGGTAAGAATCACGTCGGCCTGTTCCGAGGCCTCTCGAAGCGCACTGGCTGTGACGTCGAACCGATCGGGTAGGCAGCCCATATCGATGGCCTCTGCCCCCAGGCCGCTCACGAGTGACATCACCATGGGTCGGTTGCTGTCATAAATCTGCCCCGAATCGAGTGGCGATTCCGGCTGGCGCAGTTCATTGCCGCTAGAGAACACAGCCACCCGCAGCCTTCTCACGACCGTTGCATGGCCATGACCCAGCGAGGCAACCAAGCCGATGTCCGCCGCCGAGAGTCGCCGTCCCGGCGGCAGCGCCGTCTGTCCTATCCGAAGGTCCCCGCCCCTCGCGCGAATGTTTTCTCCTTGCTTGAGCGATGCGGGAATCAAAATTCGACCATCAGGGTCGACGTCACAGTCCTCCTGCATAGCCACGGCATCGGAACCCTCGGGAACAGGCGCGCCAGTGAATACTCTTGCCACCGTGCCTGGTTCAAGCGGGCTCGCAGGAGCACCTGCGGCAATTCGCTGCGAGACGGGCAATCGACGAGAACCCGCGCGATCGCTCAACCGCACCGCATAGCCATCCACCTGACTATTCTCGAAGCCAGGAACATCGACTGACGAGACGATCGGATCGGCCAAAACACGACCCAGGAGAGCATCGAGTGCAACGCGTTCTCTCTCGACCAGCGCCTCGGCCCGATCAAGAAGTTGCTCTGTCGCCTGCTCGAGCGTCCTCATGGGCTAAGCCTGGGGAAGATTCTCAGCGATGTAGCGCTTGAGCAGTTCCACGTCATTCTTCATCGGCTTCACCCGCTGCGGCAGCGATTCAATCGACTCGAGACCGGTGGGGCGCGCGACCCCGTGGCCGAGTGCCTCAACGATGGTCTCCTCAAACTTGGCAGGCAAGGCTGTCTCGAGGCAAATCATGGGCACTCCAGGCTCGAGGTACTGTCTCGCCACATAGAGGCCATCGGCCGTATGCGGGTCGATGACACGCCGATAACGATGGTGGCAGTCCCTGATGGTCTCAAGCCTTGCAGCATGGTGACTGGCCCCGGAGACTAGACCCGATCGGGCTATGGCCGACTGCGTCGCTGCATCGGAAAGGTCGAACTCACCCTTTTCACGCAACTGCTGCCAGAGTCCAGCCAGCCGCTCGGCATCGAAATCAAGCACATCAAAGACATAACGCTCGAAATTGGACGCTTTCGATATGTCCATGGAAGGACTTGAGGTGATGTGTGTCTCGGCACTGCTTCGAGGCCGATAGCACCCGGTCTTAAAGAATTCATCGAGGACATTGTTCTCGTTGGTGGCCACCACGAGCTTGGAGATTGGCAGACCCATTCGCCTTGCCACGTAACCTGAGAGCACATTGCCGAAGTTGCCGGAAGGCACGCTGACAGCAATGGGCGCACCGAACCGCAGCCCATAAAGCCGCATGGCCTGCCCATAGCCAGCGAAGTAGTAAACCACCTGGGATGCAATGCGCGCCCAGTTGATTGAATTGACCGAGCCGATGCAATGACGCAGCTTAAAGGGCAAGTCGGCCGAAACCGACTTGACGAGGTCTTGGCAGTCATCGAAGCTGCCTGGCACCGAGAGGTTGTGAATATTGGCGTCCTGCAGCGAGTACATCTGGGCTCGCTGGAAGGCACTCATTCGTCCCTCGGGCGAGAGCATCACTACCGCAACCCGAGACCGACCCCGCATGGCGTACTCGGCAGCACTTCCCGTGTCTCCCGAGGTGGCCCCGAGAATGTTGAGCCGAGACCCCCTCTTCGCCAAGACGTACTCGAATAACTCGCCAAGCATCTGCATGGCCATGTCTTTGAAGGCCAGGGTGGGCCCATTCGATAACTCGAGCAAGGCGATGCTGGTCTGGCCCTCCTCGCCAAGGTGGCGAAGCGGAGCGATCTCCGTGTGGCCACCAAACTTCTCAGCCCGATAGGCCGAGCGAGTCAATCGATCCAGATCCTCGGTGGGAATGTCGTCTGCAAAGCAAGAAAGAACCGAGCACGCAAGGCCCGCATAGCCCTTCTCAAGCCAAGACTCAATAGTCTCCGACGGCACGGTGGGAATCTGCTCCGGAACCGCGAGGCCTCCATCGGGGGCCAGTCCCTCGAGAAGAATGTCCTGAAAACTGCCCAATCCCTGGGTGGAACGGGTGGACCGATACCTAATCGGCATTATTCAAAACTCTCGACCCGCAGCATCACGGGTGCCGCGAGGACCGTCTTTAGGGAGGAGATGGTCTTCAAGGCGGAGATAATCTGAGACTCTTTGCAGGTGTGTGTGAGCAGGATGACATCGGTCTGTTTTTGACCGTCATCGGCCTCGCGTTGAAAGAACGCATCGATGGAAATCTTGGAATCGGCGAGAACCTTGGTGATGCTGGCCAGCACACCGGATTCATCCGAGACGCGCAGGCGAAGGTAGTAGCCCGACTCAATGGAGTCGATCGCAAGGACCTGGAGCTCCTCTCGGTGATTGGGCTGAAACCCCAGATGCGGCACGCGCGAACTGGCTGGCACATCCGCGGATCGGGCCAGATCAACGAGATCGGCGATCACGGCACTGGCCGTGGGCTCGGCCCCGGCGCCCTTGCCGTAATAAAGCGTTTCCCCAACCGCATCGCCACGAACAACCACCGCATTCATCGCACCTTCCACATTCGCGATGAGTCGCTTGGCCGGGATGAGTGTCGGATGGACACGCAACTCAATTCCCTGAGGACGGCGGCGCGTGATTCCAAGAAGCTTGATTCGATAGCCGAGTCGATCGGCATAGGCGATGTCCTGGGAGTCGAGCCTTGAGATGCCCTCGATATGGGCCTGCTCGAAACGCACCGACATGCCGAAGGCCATGGCCGAAAGCAGTGTGATCTTATGGGCCGCATCCACGCCCTCCACGTCGAAGGTCGGATCGGCCTCCGCATAGCCAAGACGCTGTGCTTCCGCGAGAACCTCTGCGAAGGACAGGCCCTTCTCGCGCATTTCGCTGAGAATAAAGTTGGTGGTGCCGTTGATAATTCCTGCCACCGAGAGAATTTGATTCGCAACCAGGCCCTCTCGAAGGGCTTTGATAATTGGGATTCCCCCGGCCACTGCCGCCTCGAATGCCACCGTGGCGCCTTTGGCCTCGGCCTTGGCAAAAATCTCATTGCCGTGCACGGCAAGAAGCGCCTTGTTGGCAGTGACCACATTGAGTCCGCTGTCCACGGCGGCCAAAACCAGTTCTTTGGCGAATCCGTAGCCACCAATTAATTCAATAAGGACATCGAGCTCGGCCTTCTCCAACATCTCGATGGCATTCTCGAAAGCGGCAACACCATTGGACTGCGCCTCTTTTCTCTTTGCGGAATCAAGATCGGCCACGGCGACAATCTGAATTGGGCGGCCGGCGCGGCGGCCGATCTCCTCGGCGTTGCGTGAGAGCACAGACATCACCCCGCCCCCAACGGTGCCAAGACCGGCCAGACCCACTCGAAGTGCGGCGCTTTGATGGAGTGGCTTAGCGGCCATTGCCATCACCCACGGACGCCGCCAGATCGGCCGACGAATCCTGTGGCATTCGTATCAGCCCGTCGCGACGGAACATCTCTTTGATGCCTCGCACGGCCTGACGAATGCGATGCTCATTCTCAATGAGCGCGAAGCGAACATGGGTATCACCGTAATCGCCAAATCCCACTCCGGGTGACACCGCCACCTTCGCCTCGAGAAGCAGCTTTTTGGCGAACTCCAGCGAGCCCATCGCCTGGTATGCCTCTGGGATCTTCGCCCAGATATACATGGATGCCCTGGGAATCTCCACCGCCCAGCCGGCATCGATCAATCCCCTGGCCAAGACATCACGCCGCGCCTGGTACTTTCTGCGAACCTCTTCTACACAATCCTGAGGGCCCTCCAGAGCAATGACAGAGGCAACCTGAATCGGGGTGAAGGTGCCATAGTCGTGGTAACTCTTGATGCGAGCCAAGGCCGAAACCAACTCACGATTGCCCACCATAAAGCCAACCCGCCAGCCGGCCATGTTGTAGGACTTGCTTAGAGTAAAGAATTCAACCGCCACATCGCGCGCACCCGGCACCTGCATGATCGAAGGCGCCTCGTAGCCATCAAAGCAAATGTCGGCGTAGGCCAAATCGTGCACCACCAAAATATCGTGCTCTTTGGCCAGCGCAACCACTCGCTCGAAGAACGAGAGGTCAACACACTGCGCCGTGGGGTTGCTCGGGAAACCCAGAATCATCATCTTGGGCTTCGGGATGGACTCACGGATGGCCCGCTCGAGCTCCTCGAAAAAATCAACATTGCTGGTCATGCGCACGGAGCGAATGTCGGCTCCCGCAATAATCGCTCCATAAATGTGAATGGGGTAAGAGGGATTGGGGACCAAGACGGTATCGCCACGGTCGAGCGTTGCCAGCATCAGATGCGCCAGACCTTCTTTAGACCCAATGGTGACAATGGCCTCGTGGTCGGGATCGAGGTCCACCTGGTATCGCCTCTGGTACCAAGTGGCAATGGCCTTGCGCAGACGGGGGATGCCCTTGGAGACCGAGTAACCGTGGGTATGGTCTTTCTGAGCCGCCTCGACGAGTTTCTCTACGATGTGGGCCGGGGTCGCACCATCCGGATTGCCCATGCTCATGTCGACAATGTCCTCGCCACGCCGACGTTCGGACATTTTCAACTCCCCCGTAATGTTGAAGACATAAGGGGGCAATCGCTGGATTCTGGGGAAGGGCTTCATGGAATTGGGAAAAGTGTTAACTGTAACCTGTGTCGGCGTGGGCGAAAACCGAAGAAAACTCTGCTAGTCTGGATCCCAATGCCTTCAAAACTGCAGCCGGACCTTCCCGCCAGCCAGTTCAGCATCACCGCCCATGGACCTGGCTTCTTGGAAATCAATGGGTCGAGAATCCTCGGCTCAACCCTCGTCTCCCCCTTCAAAGCGCCCACCGAGTGGCCTGTCCGATCCGTCGAGGATCTCGATACGGGGGCACTCTCGGCCCTTCGAGGCCAAGATGTTGAACTCCTTTTGCTCGGCACGGGACTTAGGCAGCGGTTTCCCCCACCCCGAGTGCTCTCCGGCCTCATGTCCAGAGGACCCGCCGGCGAGGCCCCAATCGGCGTGGAATGCATGGACACCCCGGCCGCCTGCAGGACCTTCAATCTGTTGGCGGCCGAGGGGCGACGCGTGCTTGCCGCACTGATCATCGAGCCCGACCCCAGCGATTCCCAGGGATTCCAGCACCCACTCGTCGAAAGGAGCCTATACGAATGACCGTTCACACCATCGACATCGGGGATTCACTCCCCAGGCTAGAGGTCCAGACCGACCTGGGCCCAATCTCGCTCGAGGAGTACAGGGGCCACCATCTCCTCCTGTACTTTTATCCGAAAGACGATACGCCCGGCTGCACCATTGAGAGCCAGGACTTCAGCCGACTTCATGATGAATTTCTTCTAGCGGACACCCAAGTCCTTGGTGTCAGCCGTGATGCCCTCTCCTCACACCAGCGCTTTATCAATAAGTACGACCTTAGCGTCACGCTGGTGGCGGATACACAAAGCGTGCTCTGCGATCGCTTCGGGGTGATCAAGGAGAAGAATATGTACGGCAAGACCGTTCGGGGAATTGAGCGAAGCAGTTTTCTGTTTGACCGAACAGGGATCCTGCGCAGGGTCTGGCGAGGGCTCTCGGTCACCGGCCACGCACAGGAGGCTTTAGAGGCGGCTCGGTCGCTGCCGTAAGTGTCCGATTGCAGCCGGTTTCGATCCAACAACTCCAAGAAAGAAGACTCTCGAATGCCCCTTCCAAAGGCCCCTTCCAAGCCAGCCACCTTGCTCAAGAAAGACGAATCGATACTTGCCAAGGCAACCTTGCCCGTGAGCCGTCGTCGCACCGGCAACCTCGACGAGGATTCAGCGGCCGAGCCCGCCAATTTCAGTGCTCGAGCGCCGGGCAGAGTCACCAATCAAACCCGCACTGCAGAGCAAGATCAGCGGGTTGTCGCCATTCGCAAGCCCCAAGCGGGCGGCGGTCGATCGACCCGACGCGCTAGCGGGGTGGCAAAGATTTTCGTACTCGATACCAATGTGCTCATGCACGACCCCAGCAGCCTATTTCGCTTCGAGGAGCACGACGTCTACCTTCCCATGACCACCCTTGAGGAGCTTGATGGCCACAAGAAGGGGCTCTCGGAAGTCGCTCGCAATGTTCGACAGGTCTCCCGCAGCCTCGACGCACTGATTGAGGCCCTTCCCGATGATCGTCGCCCAAGACTCGATGAGGGTCTCCCGCTGAACTCCATTGGCCATGCCGATGCCACTGGCAAACTATTTTTTCAGACCGAGGGATTTCAGGTGGGGCCCGTTGCGGGGCTCACAGAGGGAAAGGCCGACAACCAGATCCTGTCGGTGGTGCGGGCACTCCGCTCTCGTTTTCCCGAGCGAGAGGTTGTGCTGGTCTCGAAGGACATCAATATTCGCATCAAGGCCCACGCCCTCGGGTTGGCCGCCGAAGACTATTTCAACGATCAGGTCATCGATGATGCGGACCTCCTCTACACCGGCAGCCTTGCCCTGCCGGCCGATTTCTGGGAGTCCCACGGCAAGAACATGGAGTCTTGGCAGCAAGGGGGGCTTAGCTACTACCGAGTCACCGGCCCCCTCTGTGCCGCCTTCCATATCAATCAATTTGTCTTTGATGAAGGCCCTAAACCGCTCTATGCCACCGTGCAGGAGGTTCGTGGCCGAACGGCTGTGCTCCGAGTTTTAAGGGACTTCGCCCATGCGAAGAATGCGGTTTGGGGCATTACGGCTCGCAATCGGGAACAAAACTTCGCGCTCAGCCTTCTGATGAACCCCGAGATTGATTTTGTCTCGATACTGGGTCAGGCCGGCACGGGCAAGACCCTGTTGGCCTTGGCGGCGGGCCTGGCCCAAACCCTCGAGAGCAAGATCTACAACGAGATCATCGTCACGAGGGCCACGGTGCCGATCGGTGACGACATCGGGTTCCTGCCGGGAACCGAAGAAGAGAAGATGCAGCCCTGGATGGGGGCGCTCGAAGACAACCTTGAGGTACTCAATCGAGGGATGGAGTCGGGTGGCGAATGGGGACGCGCGGCGGCCTCGGACTTGATTCGAAGTCGCATCAAGGTGAAATCGATGAACTTCATGCGCGGACGCACCTTTATCAGCAAGTTTCTAATCATCGATGAGGCACAGAACCTAACGCCCAAGCAGATGAAGGCCTTGATCACGCGAGCGGGCCCAGGCACCAAGGTGGTCTGCATGGGAAATATTGCCCAGATCGACTCCCCCTACCTGACCGAGGGTTCGTCCGGACTGAGCTATGTGGTCGATCGATTCAAGGGCTGGGGGCATGGTGGCCACGTGACGCTGCAGCGTGGCGAGCGATCCCGCCTGGCCGACTTCGCCAGCGAGTCGCTCTAGGCACTGGCCCGTTTCAGAGGCCGCTGAGGATCTGTCGGCGACGGCCCTCGAACTCGGCCTGGCTGATTAAGCCCTGCTTGCGCAATGCCTCGAGGCGTCGCAGGCGCTCCTCAATCGGCAGCCCTCGGCTCTCTTGGAGATCACGTTCCGCATCCCTTTGGCGGGCGTCTTCCAATGACTGGCGCTGCCTCTCTGGCAAGATGGGCTTTCTACTCGGATCCCGAGAATCGATGATGATCGGGCCCTCACAGGCCTGCTTAAGCCGAGAAATGACTGCTTCCTTTTTGGCCACTGCATCGGCCTCAATGGCGCCCACAATGGGCGCCGCCACAACGCCAACCACGACTCCAGCTGCAACGCCAGCGCCTCCGCGAGCAAGATCGCGATCCTCGAAGCGCTCGGCAATTCGCCGCGCCTGCCGGCAATCTTCGGTGTCATAGAGTGGGTTGCGTGGGTCAAGCGTTGCAAGCGCATCTCTCGGGTTCATGGTGCTACAACCATTGAGCGCTGCCAGAAGGCATCCCCCCAACATCATCCGAACAAGTCGCTTGTGTGATGCAACCATGGGCATGGGAGACGGATTGGCTAAGAAGAAGAGATGGCGTCCCCTAGGGGATTCGAACCCCTGTACTCACCGTGAAAGGGTGATGTCCTAGGCCTCTAGACGAAGGGGACAGGACTTAAACAAACTGCAAAAACTGCCTACACGTCGTCGCCGATTTTGGTGGAGCTAAGCGGGATCGAACCGCTGACCTCTTGCATGCCATGCAAGCGCTCTCCCAGCTGAGCTATAGCCCCTTGGCCGGCAAAACGGGCAGTCTAGTCGATAGATGCCCCTTTGTCCAACCGTGAAGCGCGGTCGGAGCCTCATGCTAGGATCAATCGCATCATGAGCGCTCACAAGATTGATGGCACCGCCCTCGCTGCAGGCATCCGTGGCGAGATTTCCACCCGCGCAGCCCGCTTCTGCGAGCGCATGGGCCGCCCACCGGGGTTGACCGTCGTTGTGGTGGGCGACAACCCCGCCTCGGCCGTATACGTGCGCAACAAGGTCAAGGCATGCGAGGCCGCGGGCTTTCATTCCGAACTGATCGCTCTTCCCCAAGAGTGCAGCGAGAAGGAACTTCTCGCCGTCGTTGACCGACTCAACGCCGACCCCGCCATCGACGGAATACTCGTCCAACTTCCATTGCCTGATCAGATCGACGATCAGAGAGTGATCGAGGCCATCTCAGCCGAGAAGGATGTAGACGGATTTCACATCGCCAATGCGGGCGCCCTGATGACCGGCGCGCCCG
>JBJOGU010000018.1:0-3348 GCA_046048075.1 Pseudomonadota bacterium | reverse complement strand
ACATTCGGCTCCAGGTCATGGAGGTTCCCGGCCACACACAAGACCACATTGCCTTCTTCGGCTTTGTTGCAGATTCGCAGCCCCGGCTTTTTTGTGGAGACACCCTCTTTGCTGGGGGATGCGGCCGACTGCTCGGTGGCACGGCCTCACAACTCCACAGCTCCTTGGAGCGGTTCAAAGGGTTGCCGCCCGAGACGATGGTCCATTGCGCCCACGAATACACCCTATCGAACATGAAGTTTGCCGCCCACGCATTGCCCGACTCTGCCGCGGTCCAGGGACGACTCAGGGAGGTCATGGCGTTGAGGGCCGCGAACCGCTCCACGCTTCCAAGTCGACTCGAGACGGAACTCCAGACCAACCCGTTTCTTCTGGCCCAAGACCTCGATGCATTCACGGCCCTGCGCCAAGCCAAGGATGTCTTTCGTGCGACTTGAGCGCTCGATGGGCTTGCTTGCGAGCCTGCTGCTTCTTCATGGATGCGCGACCACCGAGGGGCCCCATGGTTCTGCGCCCATTTCAAGTGCCACCACCGCACTGCACTCGCCGGGCACGGGGTCACCAGAGCGCGGCGCAAAGCACGATGAAATATCGAATGGCACCTCCCCGACCACTGGGCAGAGCCCCGCCAGTGCGGGCAATCCGGTCGAAGCAAACCTGATTGATCGAATCCGCAATCAGTTCGCCCTGCCCGAACTCAACGACCCCATTGTTGCGCGACATGCCCGACAAATAGCGGCCAACCCCGACTACCTAAAACGAGTCTTCGACCGCGGGGGACGTTATCTCCACCACATCATGGAAGAGATTGAAGCGCGCAAGCTCCCCGCCGAGCTCGCCCTGCTTCCAATTGTCGAAAGCGCTTTCAATCCCGAGGCGACATCTCGCGCCAAGGCAGCGGGTCTCTGGCAGTTCATGCCCGCCACGGGCCGCGCCTTCGATCTCTCACAGAACTGGTGGCAAGACGATCGCCGCGACGTCATCGAGTCGACCCGCGCCGCACTCGACTACCTTCAGCACATTCACGAGATCACCGAGGGCGACTGGTTCCTTACACTGGCCTCTTACAACCGGGGCGAGAATGCCGTGCGTCGCGCAGTCAAACAGAGCAAGGCGCGCGGAAAGAAGGGAGACTTCCTGAGTATCAAGCTGCCCAAGGAGACTCGTCACTACGTGCCCAAGCTCGTTGCCCTTCGCAATGTCCTGCGCAATCCATCGGCCTATGGGGTTGAACTGCCTTTCATCGAAGACAAGCCATACTTCACCGCCATCGAGAAGACTGTGTCGATTGACCTATCCCTGGCGGCTGCGCTCGCAGAGATGTCGCTCGAGGACTTCCAGGCCCTGAATCCTCACCTTCGGCGCCCGGTCATCACCGTGAGCCGAACCAACCGGATTGTTCTGCCAATAGAGAAGGCACAGCGGTATCAGCAAAACTTCGAAGAGTATGTGGCGCAGAAGGCACCCCTGGTTAGCTGGAAGCCCTATACCCTGGGCAAGTCGGAGACCTTGCAGTCGTTGGCACGCAAGGCCGACGTCTCCCCGGAGACACTGGCCAAGGCCAACGGACTCAAAAGCGCAAGCGTGCAGCTACTGCCAGGCACCGTTCTGCTCGCCCCCTTGGTGGATGAAGACGACGCATTGGCAATTGAGACGGCCTTGGCCCGATTCACCGGGGCCAAAACCATTGAGAAGGTGATGATCCCAGGCCGGACCTATAAGGTACGAAAGCGCGACACCCTGGCATCCATTGCGAAGCGCTTTGGCACGACCGTGGCCAAGCTAAGGGATCTCAATAGGTTGGCAGGAGAGCCCCGAGTGGGCATGCAACTGCGGGTGGAGCCGCCCCGCGCCCGCGTACTGGTCACGGACGCCAAAGGCCGGGCGAGGCTCACCGTTCGCTAAGCTATGAGGCTGCGACCTGCGGCAGATGGAGTGAACGAATACGCTTGGCGAACTGCGCCAAAGCCGCACTGCCACTGGCCTCGGCCTGCTGACACCAAGCGGAAAGCGCCGCCACTGCCTGATCCAGCGTAAGACTGCGCTGGGCCCAGATGGCCTCGAAGGAGTCGCGCATTTCGCTGGTCTTCGCATTCAAATCTTTGGAGACAGCCTTGGACAGACGGGCGAGCTGCTCGTATTTAGTAGAGAGCACCGCCTGAATGGTCGCAGCATCGATCTCCACCTTCGCAGGAATGAGTTGAACCGCAGGAGGCAGGGCACGTGGTTTGGCAAGACCAAAGACTTGAAGGCTTCGAATGTAGAACCAGCCAATGTCGAACTCGTACCACTTGGAGGACAGCTTGGGCGAGGTGGCATGCGAATGGTGGTTGTTGTGCAACTCTTCGCCACCGATGAGAATTCCCCAGGGGAAGATATTGGTACTGGCATCGGGGCTCTTGAAGTTGCGATAACCCCAGTAGTGTCCAACCCCATTGATGATGCCGGCCGCAAAAAATGGGATCCACATCATCTGAACCGCCCAGACGGCCACGCCGGCCACACCCATGAGCGAGACATTAATGACCATCATTAAGGCCACGCCCATGGCGCTGTGCTTCGTATAGAGGTTGCGCTCAATCCAGTCATCTGGGCAGCCGTGGCTGTAGCGCTCGAGGGTCTCTTTGTTTTTGGCCTCGAGGCGGTAGAGATCGGCACCCTGCCACATGATGGTGGAGAGGCCCTCGACCTGCGGGCTGTGGGGGTCAAGTGGGGTTTCGCACTTGGCGTGGTGCTTGCGGTGGATGGAGGCCCATTCGGCCGTGACCATGCCGGTGGTCAGCCACATCCAGAAACGAAAGAAATGAGAAACGATCGGATGAAGTTCAACCGCGCGGTGTGCTTGGCAACGATGCAGGTAGATGGTGACGCCCGCAATGGTGATGTGCGTCACCACCAGGGTGAAGACCACGATCTCGAGCCAATTCCATCCAGTGACCCCGTAGGCCAAAAAGTCAACGATCGCTTCCAAATTCATTTCTTCCAAAATATTTAACACTCCATTGTCCCACCGGAAGGCCTTCTCACCAACAAAGACCCATAAAAACCGTCGGTTTCCGTTCGGTGCGGCCAGAGGCGAAGGTCGCCACTTGAATTGAAGGCCCGCCACGCGCTGGGCAGACTGATCTCAAGTCGCTCAAACACCGCCTCGAGCCTCTGGCGCTCGAATTCGGGGTGCCGCCCTAAGAAGGCCTCCACCTGGGCCTCGTTCTCGGCCAGAGATGTGCTGCAGGTGGCGTAGATCAATCGCCCGCCGGGTGCGAGCAGCGATGCCGCCGCATCAAGAATCTCGGCCTGCTGGGCGATGAGCTTGGCCTGGGTCTCGGGGCTTTGGCGCCACTTCAAATC
>JBJOGU010000017.1:0-2867 GCA_046048075.1 Pseudomonadota bacterium | reverse complement strand
GTCACCGCGGTGCAGGCGCTCTTCGGCTTCAGTCTTGTCGCGGGGGCCTTGGTCTTGTGGGCTGCGCTTGTGGCCACGCGAGACGAGCGCATGCGAGAGGCGGTGTTGTTGCGTGCGCTTGGTGCATCAAAGGGCCAGTTGATTCGAGCCCAGGTCTTCGAGCTATTGGCAGTGGGCGGAATTGCGGGTCTGGCCTCGGCCGTGTTGGCCCAGCTCATTGGCTGGGTCGTGGCCGACCAGGTCTTTCAGCTTCCCGTGGCGTTCAACTTCATGGCCATGGTGGTGGGCCTTGGCCTTGGGGCCCTCATCTGCCTGCTCGCTGGCATGTGGGCCCTTCGGCCTGTATTTCAGCGCTCGCCGGTCGAGGCGCTGCGAAGCCGGGCCTGAGCCACTGGCGCCAGACGCCGCTACACCAGAGACTGCTACGCCAGACACCGCTTTGCCAGACCAGGTGGGGCTCCTTCGCCAGTTGGAGCAAGCAAGCACCGCGCGGACAAGTCCCATCGAGGGGCTGCCCTTACTTTCACAGTGTGAAATCTTAATTTCGTATAACGAAAAGAACCTATTGCACGTGCACAAAAGGGCGTTTCAGAGGCCGCTTTCGTTTTTCTTAATGCGGAATTTGGGCAATAAACAACTGATTTTAAGAGGAAATATTTTCTAAACAATTCCGAAAAATTTTCGGTGCAAAGCATCATTGCCCGCCTAGGATGAACCCACCAAATTACCAACCTTAAGGAGTTCATCATGGCAACACGGCAGCAGCAGGCCCAGCAACTTCAGAAAGACTGGACAGAGAATCCCCGGTGGCGAGGCATCAAGCGGGGTTACACCGCCGATGAGGTGGTGCGTCTGCGTGGTTCGCTTCAGCAGGACTACACACTCGCTAAGCGCGGGGCCGAGCGGCTCTGGAAGGATGTCAACAGCGAGCCCTTCGTCAACAGCCTGGGTGCGCTCACAGGCAATCAGGCCATGCAGCAGGCCAAGGCGGGCCTCAAGGCCATCTATCTCTCGGGCTGGCAGGTCGCAGGCGATGCCAACCTGGCCGGCGAGATGTATCCCGACCAGTCACTCTATCCGGTGAACTCCGTGCCGCGTGTTGTGAAGTCGATCAACAACACCTTCGCCCGCTGCGACCAGATCCAATGGATGGAAGGCAAGGAGCCCACTGATCCCGATTACATCGATTACTTCGTGCCCATCGTGGCCGATGCCGAGGCTGGCTTTGGTGGCGTTCTCAATGCCTTCGAACTGATGAAGGCCATGATCGAGGCGGGCGCTGCAGGCGTTCACTTCGAAGACCAACTCGCCTCGGTCAAGAAGTGCGGACACATGGGGGGCAAGGTCTTGGTGCCCACGCGCGATGCGGTGGCCAAATTGGTTGCTGCACGACTCGCTGCCGATGTCATGGGTGTTCCCACGGTGCTGCTTGCGCGCACCGATGCCGAGGCCGCCGATCTCGTGACCTCGGATGTTGATGAGACCGACAAGCCCTTCCTCACCGGAGAGCGCACGGTCGAGGGCTTTCATCGTTGCCGCAACGGCTTTGATCAAGCGGTGGCCAGGGGCCTGGCCTATGCACCTTATGTGGACATGCTCTGGTGCGAGACTGGAACCCCCGACCTCGAGTTTGCCAAGAAGTACGCAGAGGCCATTCAGAAGCAGTTTCCTGGAAAGATGCTGGCCTACAACTGCTCGCCGTCATTCAACTGGAAGAAGAACCTCGACGACGCCACCATTGCTAAGTTTCAACGCGAGCTCGGCGCCATGGGCTACAAGTTTCAGTTCATCACCCTTGCGGGCTTCCACAGCCTCAACTACTCCATGTTTAACCTGGCCCACGGCTATGCGCGCAACAACATGTCGGCCTTCGTTGAGTTGCAAGAGGCGGAGTTCGCCGCAGCATCCAAGGGCTTCACCGCCGTCAAGCACCAGCGTGAGGTGGGAACGGGTTACTTCGATGCGGTGACCACCACCATCGAGCGCGAGGCATCGACTGCCGCGCTCAAGGGCTCCACCGAGGACGAGCAGTTCTTCGATTCGAAGGCGCAAATCAAGCGCGTGGCCTAGTCAGGCACGTGCGACCGATCCACCGAACATCGGAGAGGTCAGCCTCTGGAGGGGTCCCGAGAAGACCCCCGTGAGAGGCGGGAGGCATCAACGCGGGGAACCCGTTGGTGGTTGTTGAGAGGGGGGGGCTTCGGCCCCCCTTTTTTCTGCAGTCGGATCTCGCAGCCGGCCGACTCGTCCTGACCCAACTGGGTCACCAGCCAGGGCAGCACCTCTTCGCAGGCTGACTGCAATCCAAAAGGTGGGTTGAGAACAATGAGGTGACTGCCCATCAGGCCAAGCCCATCCGCACCCGCTCGCCTGACTTGAAAGCGAAGGTGAAGCCGCTCCTCGACGGGCAGCGCAAGGGCCTGGCGCACCAGTCGCTCGACTTCGAGCCGCGCAACAATCGGCACCCACAAGACATAGCATCCAGTCGAAAAACGTGATGTGGCCTCTCGAAGACTCGCCAGCGCTTTGCCGTAATCGGTTCGTATCTCATACGAAGGATCCATGAGGACCAGGCCGCGTCTTGACACTGGGGGCAGAAGCCCGCGAAGGCCTGCAAAGCCATCGCTCGCGCGGAGCTGGGCACGGCGTCCGAAACGCTCCAAATTCTGTTTGAGCAGTGGGGCATCGGTGGGGTGCATCTCGAAGGCAGTGAGATGGTCTTGGGGGCGCATCTGCTGGGCCATCAGCAGCGGCGACCCAGCCATGGTCGAGAGGGTGGATGACTCGCCGTGCAGACCACGGAGCGCGCGAATGTAGTTGGCGATTATCTCGGGCATCTTGTCGAGTCGCATGCCCCAGAGGCGTCC
>JBJOGU010000016.1:0-6214 GCA_046048075.1 Pseudomonadota bacterium | reverse complement strand
GTTAGAGCACCACCTTGACATGGTGGGGGTCGTTGGTTCGAGTCCAATCGCGCCTACCATCAATTGACATGATCAACGTTACGCTCCCCGACCAATCCGTCCGGCAGTTTCCAGCCCCCGTAACTGTGGCAGAGGTCGCCGCGTCCATTGGGCCAGGACTCGCGAAGGCGGCCTTGGCAGGAAAGGTCAACGACCGTCTTGTTGACACCTCCTTCGCCATCAACGAAGACGCCCGATTGGCCATCGTGACGGATAAGGATGCCGATGGCCTCGAAATCATCCGCCATTCCACCGCCCACTTGATGGCCTACGCGGCAAAGTCGCTGTTTCCCGATATGCAGGTCACCATCGGGCCGGTCGTGGAGCATGGCTTCTACTACGACTTCTCTTACAAGCGCCCCCTGACCCCTGAGGACCTCGCGGCGATTGAGGCGAAGATGAGAGAGCTCGCCGCCAAAGATGAGCCGGTCGAGCGCGAGGTCTGGGCGCGTGATAAAGCGGTTGAGCTCTTTGAGTCGATGGGCGAGAAATACAAGGCAGAGATTATTGCCAGTATTCCCTCGAATGAGCCAATTTCACTCTACCGAGAGGGTGCGTTCGTCGACTTATGCCGCGGCCCTCACGTGCCTTCCACCGGTCGGCTCAAGGTCTTCAAGTTAATGAAGGTCGCCGGTGCGTACTGGCGAGGCGATCACAGAAATGAAATGCTCCAGAGGGTCTACGGAACCGCCTGGGCCAAGAAAGAGGACCTCGACGCCTATCTCCACCAGCTTGAAGAGGCGGAGAAGCGCGACCATCGCAAACTGGGCAAGGCGCTTGACCTTTTTCACATGCAAGACAACGCCCCTGGACTGGTCTTCTGGCATCCCAAGGGATGGACCATCTGGCAGCGGGTCGAGCAGTACCTTCGGCGGGTTTATTTAGAGGCGGGGTATCAGGAAATCCGTTGCCCTCAGATTCTTGATCGCTCGCTCTGGGAGCGATCCGGCCACTGGGAGCATTACAAGGACAATATGTTCACCACTTCCTCGGAGAACCGTGACTACGCGGTCAAGCCGATGAATTGTCCGGGTCATGTCCAGGTGTTCAATTCAGACCTTCGCAGTTACCGCGACCTCCCATTGCGGTACGGGGAGTTCGGCTCCTGTCATCGAAATGAATCGTCCGGAAGCCTTCACGGACTGCTGAGGGTCAGAGGGTTTACTCAGGACGACGGCCATATTTTCTGCACCGAGGACCAGATCCAGGATGAGGTGTTTGACTTCACGCAGCGGCTCCTTGGTGTCTACAAGGACTTTGGCTTCACCGATGTGATTTACCGACTCTCTACGCGACCGGCCCAACGGGTCGGGTCCGATGAAATCTGGGACAAGTCCGAGAAGGCCCTGAGTGACGCGCTCAATCGTGTGGGTGTCGACTGGCAACTCCTACCGGGAGAGGGCGCGTTTTATGGCCCCAAGATTGAATACAGCCTGAAGGACTCCCTTGGGCGAATATGGCAGTGCGGAACCATCCAGGTCGATTTCAATATGCCAGCCCGACTGGGCGCGGAGTATGTGGCCGAGGACAATTCCCGTCGCCAACCGGTGATGCTCCACCGGGCGATTGTTGGTTCCCTGGAGCGATTCATCGGAATTCTGATTGAGAACCATGCAGGCGCCATGCCGACTTGGCTTGCACCGGTGCAGGTGGCGGTGGCCTCCATTACCGAGGGGCAGGCCGACTATGCCCAGTCCGTGTTCGAGTCCCTTCGCGCCGCAGGAATTCGTGCCCAAGCAGACTTGCGGGATGACAAAATCTCTTATAAAATCCGAGAGTTAAGCCTGCAGAAGCTTCCTTTTATTGCCGTTGTCGGGCAAAAAGAGAAAGAAGCTGGTCAGGTGGCGGTCAGAGCCCGTGGGGGCGAGGACCTTGGAACAATGTCGAAAGACGCCTTCGTCGGCCTCGTGCTTCAAGCAATAGAAAGCCGCCGTTGAGGCGTTTTTTTATTGATTGATGATTTTTAAGAGGCAGAATAATCGCTACTGATCGAACGCACCGCGTCAACGGAGAAATAACAGCGCCTGAAGTCCGCCTTGTAGGCGTCGACAATGAGGCAATCGGAATCGTGAAGATTACCGAGGCCCTCAGGATGGCAGAGGAAGCAGATGTCGATCTGGTGGAGATCGCGCCCCAGGCGTCACCGGTGGTCTGCAAGCTCATGGACTTCGGCAAGTTCAAGTATCAGGAGCAGAAAAGAGCCCACGACGCGAGGCTTAAGCAGAAAGTGATTCAGGTGAAGGAGGTGAAGTTTCGCCCCGGTACGGATGAGAATGACTACCAGGTGAAGCTTCGGAATCTCCTGCGGTTTATTGAAGAGGGTGATAAGGCCAAGTGCACCATTCGGTTTAGAGGCCGTGAAATGGCGCACCAAGAGTTTGGAATGCGAATGCTAGAGCGCATTCGCGAGGATTTGGCAGATGCTGCGCAGGTCGAGCAGATGCCCAAGTTGGAGGGGCGCCAGATGATTATGGTGGTGGCTCCGAAGAAGAAGAAGTAGGGCTGTAACTGATTAGTGAGTCGGGTTGTTAGGATGTCTAGTTGTTTTAGTTGTTGAGGTATCAGAAGAAAGCCGCTGAGGGTTCCCAAAGTCAGAAACTTTGTTTCTCACCCGCCGAGGCAACAAAAGGAGTTGTTATGCCGAAGATGAAGACCAAGAAGGCTGCTGCAAAGCGGTTCATGGCCAGGGGGAGCGGGTCGATTAAACGCGCCCATGCCACCAAGCGCCACATTCTCACCAAACGCACCACCAAGAACAAGCGCCAGCTTCGCGGCACGCTCACTGTGCATCCGTCCGACGTCCAGCACGTTCGCGACATGATGCCTTACGCATAAGGGAGATCGAATATGCCTCGCGTAAAACGTGGAGTTACCGCAAGAGCTCGTCATAAGAAAATTCTTGCCCTGGCCAAAGGATTCCGTGGCCGTCGCAACAACGTCTTTCGTGTCGCCAAGCAGGCGGTTATGCGTGCAGGACAATACGCGTATCGCGATCGCCGCAATCGTAAACGTGTCTTTCGTGCGCTCTGGATCACCCGAATCAATGCGGCATGCCGCGCCAATGATTTGACCTACAGCCGTTTCATGGCCGGAATCAAGAAGGCCCAGATCGATATCGATCGGAAGGTGTTGGCCGACTTGGCAGTGCACGACAAGGCTGCATTCGCAGCCATCTTGGCCAAGGCGAAGGCCGCACTGGGCGTCTAGCTCAACGGTCGGGTCTCAATGTCCGAGCTCGACCGTCTCGTCTCGGAGGCAAAGCTTGCCTTCGAGAGCGCCTCCGATTCTCCCTCTCTCGAGGACGCCAAGGCACGTTTCCTTGGCAAGGCGGGGGCACTCACCGAGTTGCTCAAGGGACTCGGTGCACTCGGCCCCGAAGAAAAGCGCACGCGTGGGGCAGAGATCAACCGCGCCAAGTCGCTCATTGAAGA
This sequence comes from Pseudomonadota bacterium, assembly GCA_046048075.1. Lineage (GTDB taxonomy): Bacteria > Pseudomonadota > Gammaproteobacteria > Burkholderiales > Burkholderiaceae_A > Hahnella. Next base: position 2,744 of record JBJOGU010000016.1, on the reverse strand, counting down.
GAGTCTCGGCAGTCGCCGAGACGCCCTGGCGCAGGCGCAGCTCTATGCAAAGCTTGCATCCGAATCCATCGATGTGACACTGCCAGGCAGGACGGCTGGCGTGGGCAGTATCCACCCGGTGATCCAGACTTGGCGCCGTATTGAGGAGATTTTCGGCTCGATTGGCTTTGAGGTGGCCGATGGCCCTGAGGTTGAGACCGACTGGATGAATTTCACCGCGCTCAATAATCCCGAGAACCACCCCGCGCGCTCTATGCAGGATACGTTCTACCTCGAGAACACAGACTCCACGGGGCGACCCCTCCTGTTGCGCACGCACACGAGCCCCATGCAGGTTCGTTATGCGAAGACCCACGCACCGCCCATTAAGGTGATTGCGCCTGGGCGAACCTACCGCGTAGACAGTGACGCAACCCATTCGCCCATGTTTCATCAAGTCGAGGGACTCTGGCTTGGCGAAGATGTGAGTTTTGCCGATCTCAAGGGGGTCTATCACGACTTTCTAAGTCGGTTCTTCGAAGACGACAATCTTGACCTTCGCTTTCGGCCGTCATTTTTCCCATTCACCGAACCCTCAGCCGAGATCGATATGCGCTTCTCAAGCGGGCCCTTAAAGGGGCGGTGGCTTGAGATTTCCGGGGCCGGTCAGGTGCATCCCAACGTGATTCGTAATTTCGGTCTTGACCCGGAAAGGGTCATCGGCTTTGCCTTCGGTAGTGGTCTTGAGCGACTCACCATGCTTCGTTACGGCATTGGGGATCTGCGCTTGTTTTTTGAGAACGACCTTCGTTTTCTGAGGCAATTCTCATGAGGGTTCCAGAGGGTTGGCTCCGTGACTGGGTCGATACCTCAATGGGAATCGAGGAGATTGCCGAGCGGTTGACCATGGCTGGCCTTGAGGTGGAAGAGGTTGAATCGGCAGCGCCGCCCTTTACGGGTGTGGTGGTTGCCAAGATTCTCGATGCCCAGAAGCATCCGGATGCCGATCGGCTTCGCATTTGTTCGGTCTCCACCGGCAATCACGCGCAACCCGTGCAGATTATCTGTGGGGCACCCAATGCCCGTGCCGGGATGTTCGTGGCTTGCGCAACCGATGGCGCGGTGCTGCCCGGCGATTTCCACATCAAGAAGACCAAAATGCGAGGCGTTGTTAGCCAAGGCATGCTTTGCTCCTCAAAGGAATTGGGAATCTCAGAGGAGTCCGAAGGCATTATTGATTTGGGTGCCTTGTCCGATGACCTCCTTGGAAAAAATCTTCGAGAGCACTTGTCTCTTGACCAGAAGACACTGGTGATTAAACTCACGCCCAATCGTGCAGATTGCCTCTCAATCAAAGGAGTGGCGAGGGAGTTGGCGGCCTTAATTGGAACCCAGTTGAGGCCGCCCACATGGGCCTCTGCCTCGACCGGTATCAATGACAAGATTGAAGTCCAGGTCGCAGCAGATTCGCAAAGGACGCTTTGCGGGCGATTTGTGACCCGAGTGCTTCGAGGCGTGGATGCCAAGGCATCAACGCCTGCCTGGATGCGAGAGCGCCTTGAGAGGTCTGGCCAGAGAAGTATCTCGGCTCTGGTTGATATATCGAATTACGTCATGTTGGAGTTGGGTCAGCCCACCCATGTCTTTGATCTGGATCGACTAAAAGTCCAAAGCAACAAGATTTCGGCGCGTTGGGCCCAGCAAGGTGAATCACTTCTTCTCTTGAACGATCAGGAGGTTGCACTCGACGGTTCGGTGGGAGTCGTGGCGGACGACGAAGGCCCCGTATCCATGGCCGGCATCATGGGCGGGCATGCAAGCGCCGTCTCCGACGATACTCAGAACATTCTCGTTGAGGCCGCATTCTGGTGGCCGGATGCCATCCGCGGCCGCGCCCAACGCTATCGATTCACCACCGATGCTGGGCATCGTTTCGAGCGAGGGGTGGACCCCGGTGCCACCGTTGAATGCCTCGAGCGGGTATGCCAATTGATCACCGAGATATGCGGTGGTGTTGCCGGGCCTCTCAACGACCAGTCTTGGTCTTCCCCCATACAGCCAACCATTCATTTGCGCAGAGCACGTTGCGAAAAGGTCATTGGAAGGCCTTATTCGGCCGAGCAAGTCGCAGGGGTTCTGCGTTGCCTGGGCATCGACTTTGAGTCCAAAGAGCAGGGGAGTCTTTTTGTTGTCTCGCCCCCTTCTCACCGGTTCGACCTGCAGATTGAAGAAGATCTCATCGAAGAGGTGGCCCGTGTGGTGGGCTTCGACGCGATCGAGGCCCGGCCGCCAAAAGCCGAGCTCAAGATGCAGACGCGACCAGAGGCAACAAGATCGGCAATGGAAATTCGTGATCGGCTCGTATCGCTCGGTGTCCACGAGGTCATCACCTACGGGTTTATGGAGAGGGGTTTGGCGAGTCGCTTCGCGAGCCCTGGCCATTTGCTTGATTTGCGCAATCCGATCGCCTCGCATCTCAATGTCATGCGGCCCTCCGTGATTCCCAACCTTCTTGGCATTCTCAAAGAGAATCGTTCCCGACAGGAAGAGAGGGTTCGTCTCTTCGAGATCGGACGTCGCTTTCGCAGGGACGAAGCCGTTGAAGATGGCGATTGGTCGGTTGCGGGTGTTGAGCAAGACCAGGTCTTGGCCGTATTGCTCAGTGGGTCGGCTCGGCCAACGCAGTGGGGCGGTAAATCAATCGACGCTGATTTCTTCGACCTGAAGGGACTGTTGGAAGACCTGCTCTGCCCGGTGGTCGCAAA
>JBJOGU010000015.1:0-23602 GCA_046048075.1 Pseudomonadota bacterium | reverse complement strand
GCAGACACAGGGGCCAAGTTGCCCGCAAGAAAAGCCAGGGCAATTAAACCTACAGGGGCCTGCTGCACAACCGGTTTTATCTTCAAACTATGGACCAAAGAATCGAGTGAAATCGTTGAATAACGCCAAGCCCGTGAGGCCGAGCACCATGGCCAACCCAATTTTGTGGCCCGCTTGTTGAATGGAATCGGACAAGGGCCGACCACGGACAAACTCCACACCATAATACAGGAGGTGCCCTCCATCGAGCATCGGGATCGGCAATAGATTGAGCACCCCGATACTCACGCTAACCAGTGCCAGGAAGCTCAGAAAGGCCGTCCAACCCATCGATGCCGACTGGCCGGCAGCCTCTGCAATCGCCACGGGCCCATTGAGTTGCCGCCAAGAAAGCTCGCCGGTCACCATTCGATAAAGGGCCTGGATCGACAACAATGAGATCTCATAAGTCCGGGTGACCGCGCGAGCAACCGACTCCATGGCGGAGGCGTCCTGACGAATGAATCGGGGCTGGACCCCCACGCCCATCCCAATGATGTACTGACCACTTGGTCCAATCACGGGGCGGATGGTCACGCGACGCTCCGACGCGGGGCGCTCCTCGCCGGGCGAGCCCGCAATGGTGTCGACCAACAGCAATTCAACGGGCGCGCCCTCCGACGCGCGAACGAGCGCAATGAGGTCCTGGGGCCGAAGCACTGCTTGGCCCGAAGCGCCGAGAACCACCATGCCCTCGGTCAGGCCAGCCCTGGCCGCCGGCCCATCGGGTTGCACACCCGTGACTCGAACACCAAATGACCGAGGCGAGATCCCCAGGGCGGCCATTCGTTGATCCGGCGAGGCAAACCCTTCGGGAGGGTCAGCAAACACAAGACGAACTGTCCGAGTCGTGCCACTCGCCTCGACCACAGTAAGGGGGATGGGCTTGGAGGGTGCGGCGATCAGTTGACGAAAAATCTGCCAACGAACCTCGTTGAAACTCTGCACCGAGCGGCCCGAGACCTCGGCGACCCGGTCGCCCTCGCGGAGACCCACCTGGCCAGCCACCGACTCAACGGTGGGCGCTGCCAATTCGGTGGCAGGCTCCCAGCGACCATTTTGGGCCAGTGCCCAAAAGGCAACGAATGCGAAAATAAAATTCGCAAGAGGTCCGGCCGAGACGATCCATGCCCGCTGGGCAAGCGACTTGGTATGAAATGAATCCTTCTCGCCGAAAAGAGCGCCCGCCCGAGGCTCTTCCGGTGCACTCGTGTCCCACATCTTGACGTAGCCCCCGAGTGGCAGGGCACAGACGGCCCATTCACAGCCACGCCGATCGGCACGCGAGAAAAGAACCGGACCAAACCCAATCGAAAACCGAACAACCCCAACCCCAACAGAGCGGGCGGCGAGGTAATGGCCCATCTCGTGAACGAACACCAGCAATGCAATCGCAAAAAGGAAAGAGAGAATGGTCATGATTGCTCGTTCATTGAAATCCAATGATTGGTCATTGTTCGTGCCTCGCGATCAATCTGAATCACATCATCGAGCGAACCGGGCTCCGGAAACCTCCCCTCGAGCGCATCGAGAACCGCCTCGACCCCATCCTGAATCTGCCCGAAACAGATACGCCCCTCTAGGAATGCATCCACAGCCTGCTCGTTGGCCGCATTGAAGATATTACTCGCCGCCTGGCCCGATTCAAGGCAGTTCGCTGCAAGACGCAGCGCGGGAAAGCGAACGGGGTCCGGTGGCTCGAACCGAAGGATGCCCACCGTGGCCCAGTCCAAATATGTCGACCCACTCTCGATCCGATCGGGCCAGGCCAATGCGTTGGCAATGGGCGTGCGCATGTCGGGTGGACCGAGCTGCGCAATGGTCGAGGCATCGGCGAACTCGACCATAGAGTGAACAATGCTCTCGGGGTGGACAACGATTTGAATTTCCTGCGGGGCAAGAGCAAAAAGCCAATGGGCCTCAATCCACTCTAAGCCCTTGTTGGCCATGGTGGCCGAGTCCACAGTGATCTTCTTGCCCATCGTCCAGTTGGGGTGCTTGAGCGCTTGGGCCACAGTGGCCGATCGAATCGACTCCAGGGGCCACTCACGGAAAGGGCCTCCAGAGGCAGTCAGTAGCACACGTCTAACATGTTCGGGCCGGTTAAAACAGCGGTATTGAGACCCGAGGGCTTGGAAAATGGCATTGTGTTCACTGTCGATCGGAAGAATGGTCGCGCCCGAGTGAACAGCGGTATCGACGAGTAGGCTTCCAGCGCAGACCATGGCCTCTTTATTGGCGAGCAGCACCCGCTTGCCGGAGCGCGCCGCAGCAAGCACCGAGGGCAGCCCAGCAACACCCACGATTCCCGCAACAACGGTATCCACATCGCTGAGTTGGGCAAGCTCCTCAAGACCCGCCGCGCCCGAAACAATGAAAATCTCTCTGTGCAAACGAGTGCCGAGATACTTGCGGAACACCTCGGCCGCTTCCGAATCGGCCAGACAAACCACCTTCGGATGGAACTCCTCGACGAGCCTGAGCAGCCCCTCGGCATCCCGGTTCGCCGAGAGGGCAATGACCCGAAAACGCTCGGGATGGCGACGCACAATGTCCAGGGTGCTTGAGCCAATGGACCCCGTCGCTCCGAGGATGGCAAGTCGCTGCGGACGATCGGCCGGCTTCTTCAGATTCAACCCCTGCCCATTGAGGCGGCAAAGAAGAACACGGAAAACGGAAGCACCGCCAGGAGCGCGTCCACTCGATCAAAGACTCCTCCATGCCCCGGTAGGATCCACCCAGAATCTTTCACTCCTGCCTGCCGCTTGAGGAGCGATTGGTGCAGATCAGCGGCCACAGAGATACCCGTAATAACAACGGTGGCCATCATGAGAAAGGCCAGGCCGGCCTGATCAAGCAGATAGGCAGCCCAACTGGCGTCCCAGTAAATAGCAGAGAGCCAAACGTAAACAAGATTGCCAAGCACCGCGCCGCCCACCCCTGCCCAGGTCTTCCCGGGACTGACGCGGGGCGCAAGCTTCACCCCACCGATGAGCCGGCCACTGAAGTAGGCGGCGGTGTCAGCGATCCAGACCAATAGGAGCACGGAGAGCAAGAAGGCCAACCCCTCCAACCGAGCAAGCCAGATCGCAAGAAAACAAGCCACACAGAACAACACCGCATAGAAGAGGCCCAACCAACTGCGTGGCGAGCCGACTCTCCACAAAGAAACACCCATCAATAGCAACCAAACGAGGCAGGCAGGTGGAAGCAACCAGGCAGCGAAGTCCCAGGGGTTCAGGAACGGGTCGAGCAAGATCGGCGAGAGAAGCGCCAAAAGAAACAGGGGTGCCGCCCAACGTGGGCCCGCCGGAAGATTAAGCAAATCTGCCCACTCCTTGAGGGTCCAAGCAAGTGCGACCAGTATTGCCAGCATGAACCAAGTGGCGCTCAGCCAAAGGCCTGCTGGAAGCCAAAAGCCAAGCAGGATCGCCGCGGTTATGACCCGGAGTCGCATGCTGGCTCAGAGGCCAGTTGCGCCGAGGTACGGCCGAATCGGCGTTCCCGACGGGCATACGACTCGATGGCAAGGTCGAGGGCCTTCGCATCGAAATCGGGCCAAAGCGTATCGGTGAAGTAAAACTCTGTGTAGGCCAGTTGCCACAACATAAAATTGCTCACACGCTCCTCGCCGCCAGTGCGAATGAAGAGGTCGGGCTCTGGGAGATCAGAAAGACAGAGCTCGCGAGCAAGGGCCTCCTCGGGGATGGGCCTTGATGCGTCTGCAAGCCCAGGTTCCACATCAAGCATGCGGCGAACTGCCTGAAGGATGTCCCATCTCCCACCGTAGTTGACGGCCACGGTGAGTGTGAACCGATTGTTAGCGGCGGTCTGACGCTGGGACTCTTCGATGGCCAACTGGAGTTTCTGTGAGAAGGCCGATAGATCGCCAACCACTCGCAACTGCACACCATTGGCGTTAAGCGCCTTGACCTCGCGCTGGAGCACCATAAGGAAGAGTCCCATCAGATAACTCACTTCTTCCTCTGGACGACGCCAATTCTCAGAGCTGAATGCAAAGACTGTCAGTGCGGAAACGCCCCGCTTCATGCAGGCCTCGACCGCGCCCCTGAGCGCTGCCACACCACGCTCGTGGCCTGCCATTCGGGGTAGGTGGCGGCGCGTGGCCCATCGGCCATTGCCATCCATGATCACCGCAATGTGCCGCGGCACCGCGGACACCTCGGGTACGACCAGTGTAGAACTCTCGGGGCGAATGGCCATCTTTATACAGTCATGATCTCTGACTCCTTTTGAGTCAGGGCCTTGTCAATATCAGCAACGAATCGGTCGGTGAGCTTTTGAACGTCCTCCTGGGCGCGCCGCTCGTCGTCTTCGGAAATAAGTTTGTCCTTTACCAGTTTCTTAAGTTGCTCATTGGCATCACGCCGAATATTGCGAACGGCAACCTTTCCCTCCTCACCGTCGGTCTTGATCACCTTCACCAATTCCTTGCGCCGCTCCTCCGTGAGGGCCGGCATCGGCACACGGATCGTATCTCCCGATGCGGCCGGGTTGAGTCCCAGATCGGAGTCACGAATGGCTTTCTCAACCGTGGCCACCATCTTCTTCTCCCATGGGCTAACACCGATGGTTCTCGCATCAAGCAAGGTCAGCGTGGCCACCTGAGAGAGTGGCGTGGGGTTGCCGTAATAATCAACGGTCAGGTTCTCAAGAAGTCCAGTGTGGGCGCGCCCTGTACGAATCTTCGCAAGGCTCGCCTTTAATGAATCAAAGCTGCGGATCATCTTCTGCTCAGCGGACTGACGCACTTCTTGAACGCTCATCTCAAATGGTCTCCTATTGGGCTATACATGCACCAGCGTTCCCTCTGAGGCCCCCATGAGAGCAGCCACGAGAGCACCCGGCTTAAAGACACTGAGAACGCGGATGGGCAGTTTTTGATCGCGACAGAGAGCGAATGCTGTTGCATCCATGACCTTGAGGTCTTTGGCCATGACCTCATCGAAGCTGATGGTCTCGTATCGTGTGGCCGAAGGATCCCGAACTGGATCGGCAGAATAGATGCCATCGACCTTCGTGGCCTTGAGAACAATCTGGGCACCGATCTCTGCGCCGCGAAGGGCGGCTGCTGTGTCGGTGGTGAAGAAGGGATTGCCCGTGCCCGCAGCAAAAATAACCACCTTCCCTTCCTCGAGGTAACGAATGGCCTTGGGGCGAATATAGGGTTCAACCACCTGATCGATGTGCAGGGCCGACTGAACGCGGGCCTCGAGACCCGACTGCCGCATGGCGTCCTGCAAAGCCAGTGCGTTCATGACTGTCGCAATCATTCCCATGTAATCCGCCGTGGCCCGGTCCATTCCTTCCGCCCCCAGGGCCACCCCACGAAAGATGTTCCCTCCGCCAATCACGACAGCCAACTCAGCGCCACGGGCGACCACTGTCGCGATCTCTGCAACGATGCCATCAATGGTGGCCTTGTTGATGCCATAGGGATCGGAACCCATGAGGGCCTCCCCGGACAACTTAAGAAGAACCCTGCGGTAGACCAGTGGCGGAACTTGCGCTGTCACTCTATTGATCGCCCCTTCTTTCCTGTGCCGTAAGACGCTCAGGCCGCCCGAGCAGCCGCCTGCTGGGCAGCCACTTCGGCAGCAAAGTCAGTGACCTTCTTCTCAATGCCCTCTCCGACAATGAAAAGCACAAAGCCTGCGATGCTGGCATTACGGGCCTTCAAGAGCTGCTCAATGGTCTGCTTGCCATCCTCCGCCTTGACGAAGACTTGACCGAGCAGGGTGACCTCTTTAAGAAACTTAGCCACTGCACCCTCAACCATCTTGGCCACAATTTCTGCGGGCTTGCCCGACTCGGCGGCCTTCTCCGTAGCAACTCGGCGCTCGGCCTCAATCAAGGCCGAATCGACACCGGATGAGTCGAGCGACTTGGGCTTCGAGGCGGCAATGTGCATGGCCAAGTCTCGGCCCAGCGACTCATCGCCACCCACCAGATCGAGCAGCACCCCGATCTTGGAGCCGCCATGAATATAAGAATAGAGCTTGCCCTTGGCCTGAACACGCACAAAGCGGCGAAGGGTTAGGTTCTCGCCAATCTTTCCAACCAGCGCGGCACGAACCGATTCAACCGTTCCCCCTGCCAAAGGAAGCGATGCCAGTGCGGACGGATCTGCAACATCGGTGGTACGAACCAGCCCCGCAACATCCTTCGCGAAGGCCAAGAAGTCATCGTTTTTGGCGACAAAATCGGTCTCGCAGTTGACTTCCAGAATGGCGCCGGTCTGACCCTCAATCGAAATCCCCACGACCCCCTCTGCCGTGACACGGGTGGCTGCCTTGCTTGCCTTGGATCCCAGACGAACCCGAAGAATCTCCTCGGCCTTGTCCATGTCACCATCTGCCTCACTCAGGGCCTTCTTGCACTCCATCATGGGGGCATCGGTTTTTTCCCTTAACTCTTTGACCATCGAAGCGCTGATTTCAGCCATCGTTTCCTCCAAAATTCGTTCATTAAAAAAAAGGGGCTCGTGAGCCCCTGAGACCGGCGAGGGCCTTAGGCCGGCTGGCCTTCACTCACCTCCACAAATTCCTCTGCCTCCTGCACCGCGGCCACTACGTCAGAAACCGCCTGTGACTTGCCCTCGAGAATGGCGTCGGCAATTGCACGCGCATAGAGGCGAACGGCACGGCTCGCATCGTCATTGCCCGGAATCACGTAGTCCACGCCCTCGGGAGAGTGATTGGTATCGACAATGGCCACCACCGGTACGCCCAGCTTGTTGGCCTCTTGGAGAGCAATCTTGTGATAGCCGACGTCCACGATGAACAGCGCATCAGGGAGGCCACTCATGTCCTTGATACCACCGAGGGTCTTATTGAGCTTGTCGAGCTCGCGCTCGAACGAGAGCGCCTCTTTCTTCGACATCCGCTCCAACCCGCCGTCGGCTGCAAGGGCCTCCATATCTTTGAGACGCTTAATCGATGTCTTGACCGTCTTGAAGTTGGTGAGCATGCCACCCAGCCAACGCTGATCAACGTAAGGCATGCCAGCGCGAGTTGCTTCCTCTTGGATGATTTCTCTGGAAGCACGCTTGGTGCCCACAAACATTACCGTACCTCGACGAGAGGACAGCTGGCGAACGAACTTGAGCGCATCGGCCATATTGGCCACGGTGGCTTCCAAGTTAATGATATGAATCTTATTGCGGTGGCCAAAAATAAACGGGGCCATGCGGGGATTCCAAAAGCGGGTCTGGTGGCCAAAGTGCACGCCAGCCTCGAGCATTTCACGCATTGATACGGACATAATTTTTTTCTCCTGCAAGGGTTCGAATTGAAAGAAGGCGCCGTTCCTCTGAAGAAACACCCTTGCGCGCCTTCGATTGGCGATCGACAATAAAAGGGCACCATGCCCTTAACCATCGTCGCCTCTTTTGGGATGACGAAAAAACGAGTAATGTTAACAAGTTATGGCCGTTTCAATCAAATCAGCTCACGACATCGAAGGCATGCGCCTCGCAGGCCGGCTCGCGTCAGAAGTCCTTGATTTCATTACGCCTTATGTCAAGCCTGGGGTCACCACCGAGGAAATCGACCGGCTTTGCCACGATTACATGGTCAACGTTCAGCAGACCATTCCTGCCCCCCTCAATTACTGCCCACCGGGCTACACCCCTTATCCCAAGTCGGTCTGTACCTCGGTGAACCACCAGGTCTGCCACGGCGTTCCCGGGCCCAAGGTATTGAAATCCGGCGACATCCTGAATGTCGACGTCACGGTGATCAAGGATGGTTATCACGGGGACACCAGCCGGATGTTTTTTGTTGGCCCCGCCTCGGTGGGTGCGCAGCGCCTCTGCGAGATCACCCATGCCTGCATGTGGAAGGGCATTGAGCAGGTCGCGCCCGGTCGCACCCTCGGAGACATCGGCCACGCAATCCAGCGCCATGCCGAGGCCAACGGCTGTTCGGTCGTAAGAGAGTTCTGCGGCCATGGAATCGGCAAGGTCTTCCACGAAGACCCCCAGGTGCTTCACTACGGCCGCCCAGGAACGGGCATGCGTCTCTCACCCGGCATGACCTTCACGATCGAGCCCATGATCAACGCGGGGCGCCCCGAGGTTCGAGAGCTTGCGGATGGCTGGACCATCGTCACCAAAGACCACAGCCTCTCCGCTCAATGGGAGCACACGGTGCTGGTCACACAAGAAGGCTTTGAGGTCCTCACAGTATCTGCGGGCAGCCCCGATTGGCAGCGTTGCCAGGGGGCGCCCGTCGACGCCACCATGGCCTCCTAGCGCCGCAAACCAGAGTCGCAAGCGGTCCAGCCCAGAATCCAGCCGCCCATCAAAGTGGCCTCCGTATCAACCGCCCCAGAGAGACATCCCATCGTCACCGCCCGCGCCTCAACTCGTGCGGCAAGAGAGCGCAACGCCCTCGGATGGAAATCCCATGGCAAACCTCGCAGCCTCATGCGAGAACTCTCCAACGATATTGATCAAATTGTCGTGTCGCTATGGGCGCAGGCAGCCGTTCCCGGTGCCTCTCTGATTGCCGTTGGTGGCTATGGCAGGGGAGAACTTGCGCCCTACTCGGACATTGATCTGCTCATTCTTACAGATGGAAAGACCACCGATGAGGAGTTGAGTGGCCCGGTCGCCAACTTTGTCTCTTCCCTCTGGGATGCAGGCCTGGATGCGGGCCACAGCCTGCGAAGCATCGACGAGTGTGTCGAACAGGCGCGTGCGGACCTTACGGTTGCAACGGCCCTGCTTGAGAGTCGCGCACTTGCTGACCCCACCCGTCTTCATCCGGCCCTGGTCAACGCCTGGCGCACGCAGATCCCTGTGGCCACCTTCGTTCAGGGCAAACTCCTGGAGATGCGGCAGCGGCACAGCCGATTCAATGACACGCCCTATTCACTCGAACCGAACGTCAAAGAGAGTCCCGGTGGGCTGCGAGACTTGCAGGTACTGAACTGGATTAGCGCCGCATTGGGTCTGGGCCGCGGTTGGTCCGAGCTGGTGACTGAGGGATTGTTAACCGCCTATGAATCCACCCAACTGCAGCAGCAAGAGGCCATTCTCTTAACGATTCGCGCCCACCTGCATATTTCAGCCGGCCGACGCGAAGACCGACTTGTCTATGACCTTCAGACCCTGGTTGCGGAATCCCTTGAGTGCCAACCCGTGCGGGGCAAGCGACTCAGCGAGGTGTTGATGCAACGCTACTACCGGGCCGCAAAGCTGGTGAGGCAGGTCACCACCGTCTTGCTCGCAAACCTCGAGCCTCGTCTGCAGCAGTTCGCAGGCAACGCTTCGGGTTCCGGCTCGGGTCGTCCCGAGGCCGGCGTTGAGGCGATGCCCTCTCGACCGCTTGCCCCCGACTTCTATGAGACCCGTGGCCTGCTCGACATTACGGACGAGACCCTCTTCGAGCGACGGCCAGAGGCCATTCTTGAGGCATTCATATTGATGGCCAGGGAGTGCCCGCGTTTGGGCATGACTGCACGTGCCCTGCGTTCACTCTGGCATGCGCGCGAACTGGTCGACCGCCCATTTCGCGAGTCACCAGAAAATCGAGCCGCATTTCTCTCACTGCTGCGTGAACCGAGGGGCGTCCTGCATGCCCTCCGGATCATGAACGATCTGGGGATTCTGGGTCGGCTATTGCCTGTCTTTCGGCGAATCGTCGGCCAAATGCAGCACGACCTTTTCCACGTCTACACAGTGGATCAACACATCCTTCAGGTGATACGAAATCTCAGGCGCTTTAGCTTGCCCGAACACGCCCACGAGTTCCCACGCCTGACCTCGCTAATGCAGGAATTCGGCGAGCCTTGGAAGCTCTATCTGGCGGCACTCTTCCATGACATCGCCAAAGGCCGAGGAGGCGACCATTCGGAGCTCGGTGAGGCCGAGGTCAAACGCTTCTGCCGTCAGTTCAAGATAGACGCCCCAACAACAGATCTCTTGATGTTCCTCGTCCGACATCACCTGACCATGTCGAGCATGGCACAGAAGGAAGACCTGGCGGACCCCCTCGTCATTCAACGATTTGCTGCCATTGTTCAGACTCAGCAGCGGCTTCGAGCACTCTATCTGCTGACGGTGGCGGATATTCGTGGCACCAGTCCCAAGGTCTGGAACAACTGGAAGGCCAAGCTGCTCGAAGACCTATTCGACCGAACCGAGCAACTCATCAACTCTCAGGGATCGGATATCGATGCCAAGACACTGCATACCAATGCAGTGAGCCACAAACGAGAACTGGCCCTTCAACAACTCAAGTTGGAAGCCAAAGACATCGATGCCGTCATTGCATTCTGGCGAGGGCTGGGGCTGCAATATTTCCTAAGTCACGATGCCCTCGAAATTGCCTGGCATGCACGCAACTTAGTGGGGCGCGAGTCGGAGACCCTGCCCCGGGTCTTTGCCCGCATCCCGCAAGATGACCTGGGCATTCAGCTGGTCGTCTATCAGAAGGACTCCGAAGACCTCTTCGCACGCATCACCGAGTTTCTAGACCGACAGGGGCTGCCCGTTCTAGAGGCACGAATCCACACCACTCCCAACGGCTTCGTACTCGACAGTTTCCTTCTTGATCCCGCCCAATTCGAGGGACAAGAGAGGGAGTTGCTGACCATTGTGTCAGCCGGACTCCGAGAGCATCTGATAAGCAGTCGTCCGCTTGGCGAATGCAGCCAGGGGCGCCTTTCTCGCCGATCCAAGAGTTTTCCCATCCACCCGAGCGTTCAATTGGTGATGGACGAGCCCGCACAGAACCTTATCCTCTCCGTAACCGCAGCGGATCGGCCAGGGCTGCTCTATCGAATTGCCCGTTGCCTGTCGACCGAGAGGATTTCATTGCGTTCGGCCCGTATCAACACCCTTGGTGAACGGGCCGAAGACCACTTTCTACTGGAGCCTCGCGGACTCGAGACCGAGCGCCAACGAGTGGCGCTCGAGACAGCTCTGCTCAACGTTCTGCAAGATGCTGGCGCAGCCAAGCCTGAAAATCAGGCCCTTCCTGCCCGTGCCGCATTGCGAGGGTGACGGTCGCTCGCAAGTAACCCTGCTTCGACCCACAATCGAACCGCGTGCCCTCGAAGCGATATGCCAATACGGGTTCATCATCGAGAAGCTTGGCGATTGCATCGGTGAGTTGAATTTCACCACCCGCGCCCGGCGTCTGCTGCTCAAGAATTCCAAAAATACGCGGTGAGAGCAGATAACGTCCGGTCACTGCAAGGGTGGAAGGCGCATCGACAGGTTTTGGCTTCTCGACAATGGAAACAACCCGCTCAGTCCGTCGGCCCCATGGCTGGCTCGCCACAATTCCATATTTCGATGTCTCCTCGCGCGGGACATCCTGCACCGCGATGACACTGGCCCGGTGCTCCGCATACAAGGCCGTCATCTGCGCCATAACAGGCAGCCCCCCTTCCCCCGCATCCATGAGGTCGTCGGCCAGAATGACCGCAAATGGCTCGTCGCCGATGACGGGCTGCGCACAGAGTACAGCGTGGCCGAGGCCCAGCGGTTCGGGCTGGCGAATATAAATACAGTGAATGCTATCGGGTGCCACACTCTGGACCACCCGCAGTAGCTCGTGCTTGTTCTTTGCCGCCAGCTCTGCCTCGAGCTCAACGGCCTTGTCAAAGTGATCCTCAATGGCGCGCTTGGATCGCCCGGTGATGAAAATCATTTCGGTGATTCCAGCGGCCGCGGCTTCCTCCACCGCATATTGAATCAGGGGCTTGTCGACGACCGGCAGCATCTCTTTCGGACTCGCCTTTGTGGCCGGTAGAAATCGGGTGCCAAGACCCGCCACGGGAAAGACCGCCTTGCGCACTGCCTGATTCGAAATACTCGTCATTCCCCTGCTCCCTCAGTCGCCCCCTTGGGCCTCTTTAACCATCTGTAAAAAATCCTGCTCACTTAACACTGCGACTCCCAGACTCTCTGCCTTCGAGAGTTTCGAACCTGCATCGGCCCCGGCAATCACAAAGCCCGTCTTCGCTGAAACCGAACCCACCACCTTTCCCCCAAGCCGCATGACCCAGTCAGAGGCTGTGTCACGTGTCATGCTCGCAAGGGTACCAGTCAAGACCACCGTGCGACCCGAGAGCGGGCCCTCCTGCGCGGGCGCCACGGCCGGACGATCATCGACCTGAACGAACTCAATCTGCGCCGCGAGCCGATCGACTTCCTGAGATTGCGATGGCTCGGCAAAGAAATTCAAGACCGACTCCGCCACGACCGGCCCGACATCGGGTGCCTGCATGAGTGTGGCCTGATCCGCTTGGCGCAGTCGTTCCAAGGACTGGAAATGCAGGGCCAGGTCCCGGGCCGTGCGTTCTCCGACATGCCGAATGCCCAAGGCATAAATGAACCGAGAGAGGCTCGCCCTCCTCGATCGGTTGATCTCATCAATGAGATTCTGTGCGGACTTGTCACCTTCACGCTCGAGACCGGCAATGTCAACGACCCGAAGCGAATAGAGATCAGAGATTCGAGAGACCAGCCCCGCCTCGAGAAGTTGAGAAATCCGCTTCTCCCCGAGTCCCTCGATATCCATCGCGCGTCGATGTACATAATGCTCGATGGCTTGCCGTTGCTGGGCTGGGCACGAGAGGCCCGAGATGCATCGGTGGGCCGCCTCTCCCTCGACGCGCTCGATCGGCCCCTGGCAGGCAGGACATCGAACAGGCCACTGGAATGGTGTCGCCTCTGGGGGGCGGAGGGCTTCAATTGCACCGAGAACCTCTGGAATGACGTCGCCTGCACGGCGAATCCAGACCGTGTCCCCCACTCGAATGTCTTTGCGCTGAAGTTCGTCGGCATTATGAAGCGTTGCATTGCTTACCATCACCCCTGCAACACGAACCGAGTCAAGACGAGCCACCGGCGTGAGGACGCCTGTGCGACCCACTTGAACATCGATGGCCAGAAGGCGAGTGGAGACCTCTTCCGCAGGAAACTTGTAGGCCACTGCAAACCGCGGCGCCCGTGACACAAAGCCCGCCCTCTCCTGCAATGCAAATGACTCGAGTTTGATCACCACCCCATCAATCTCGAAATCCAGCTCTTCCCTTACGGCCTGAACCTCGGTCACAAATTTCCAGGCCCCATCCAAACCGACTTCTCGGGCGCGTTGACTTGCAACGGGCAACCCCATGGCACCCAACCACTTCATGGCATCGCTATGACCATCCGGCATCTGCACAGATTCGCTCATAACGCCGAGCCCATAGGCGACAAATCGAAGGGGCCGCGCGGCGGTAATGCTTGAGTCGAGTTGGCGAAGGCTCCCTGCAGCGGCGTTGCGAGGGTTGGCAAAGACCTTCCCCCCAGCCTTTTGCTGCACTCTGTTTAAATGACTGAAGTCGGACTTCGCCATGAAGACCTCGCCACGCACCTCCAGAACACGGGGCACTCTGACCGGCCCGAGCTTCGACGCACCCCACCCGAGAAAGGCATCGTCGGCGCCCGGTATTCGACTCGGCAGATTGCGTATGGTGCGCACGTTCTCGGTGACATCCTCTCCAATCGAGCCATCTCCTCGCGTGGCAGCCTGGACCAATAATCCATTCTCATAGCGCACACTAACGGCGAGCCCGTCCACCTTGGGCTCACAAGCAAACTTCAAGCCCTCGGCCGACGCCATGCCCAAGAGCGTTGCGAGTCGGTCACCGAACTGATTGAGCTCCTCTTGTCCGAAGACATTGTTGAGCGAGAGCATCGGCAAAACATGCTCGACCTGTTGAAACTCGCGAGCAGCGGCGTGCCCCACCCGTTGAAGTGGCGACGCCCCGTCTCCCAGACTCCCCATCGGAGAGAGTTGCGACTCGAGCGACTCCAACTCCCGAACCAAGGCATCGTATTGCGCATCCGAGATCTCCGGTGAATCAAGCCCATGGTAGAGGCGCTGGTGCCGCTCGACCTCCAGGCGGAGTGCCTTCAGACGGGCAAGGTCTATCTCGGGGTCGATCTGGGATGTCATGCGCCTGCCTCGCCGCGCACTACTGGAAAATAAGTCTGGAGAGTGGGCTTCCGGCAATCAAGCCGGCATGCGCGAGGGCGTCAGCCCGTTCCCGCACCTGCTCACGGATGACCGACTGTGCATGACGGCTCAGAACGATACCTCGGTCATCGACCAACTCTGCATCGAACCATTGGGCCATCTGATCGGCCACCGCGAACATCGAATCGAGAACCTTGACAGGCTCTGCAGTCCTCGGCAGATCAAGCAGCAAACTGCAGAGCCGGCCTTGATCCCCGGGCAAGACGCTGAACTGAATCTCTGAATCATCCCCCACCATGGAAAATCGGCCCTCTCCCCGCTCTTGGAGTCCGCATTGACGCCAGGCCGCCGAAAACGCCTCGACCGACGGAGGCGATTCGGTGACCAAATGAAAGGCCAGTTGGCCGTCCAGGTTCGACATCGCCATCTCTGCCTCGCGAGAGAGGCCATGGGCCTCAGCAAAGGTTTTGATTCCCTCGGGTTTGGCGCCAAACCGCTTGCCAATCTCGAAGACCCTTTCGACAAACTCGGTATGCTCAACCAAGGATAGCGGCCCCTGGCGCGTGCAGAGCAATAGGGAGACCCAGTGAGCGCCATCGCGACCAAATCGCATCGGCTTGGTACCGCAACGCAATCGACTGGAGACCATCTCCACCCAGGCAGGCCCCTGTGACTTGTCCACTCGAAAGGACACGGGCCATTCAAATGCCTCATTGGGCACAGACTCTTCAAGTCCATCCGCTCTGGCGGTGGCCACTGTCGAGGTTGGACCTGACCACCAGTGGGAGGCGGGTTCACGCCGAACAGGGTTGAGTTGCTCAAGCCGCCTGCGCTCCGTGCGATTGACCCACCAAACAGCGACCATGACCCCAAGGCCCAGGATCAATAGAAGCAACGGAAGTGAATCTGCCAGCAAAGGGGCCCTTCAGCGGCGCTTAGGCGGCTTCTTGGACCAGGGCGCTGGCTGCATCGAGGTCCACCGCAACCAGTCGAGACACGCCCAACTCTTGCATCGTCACCCCAACAAGATGCTCTGCGAGGGCCATGGAGATCTTGTTGTGGGTGATGAAAATGAATTGGGTCTGCCCTGACATCTCTCTCACAAGATTGCAGAGTCGCTCGGTATTTGGGTCGTCGAGAGGCGCATCCACCTCATCGAGCATGCAAAACGGCGCGGGGTTGAGTTGAAAAAGGGCAAAGACCAGAGCCGTTGCCGTCAAGGCCTTCTCGCCACCGGAGAGTAAATGAATCGTCGCGTTCTTCTTGCCGGGTGGCTGGGCCATGACCTGAACACCTGCATCCAGAATCTCATCACCAGTAAGAACGAGCCGAGCCTCCCCACCACCGAACAGAGTCGGAAAGAGTCGCGAGAAATTCTGATTGACCGTGTCGTAGGTGTCCTGCAACAGCGCGCGGCTCTCACGATCAATCTTGCGTATTGCATCCTCGAGCGTCTCCACAGCCTCGGTGAGATCGGCAGCCTGTGAATTCAAAAAGCCCTCGCGCTCACGAGACTGCTCGAGCTCGCTTAGGGCAGCGAGATTCACCGGACCGAGGGCCTCGATCTCCCGCGCGAGTCGGTTAATGTCTGCCTGAAGTGATGAGGGCCGGGGCAGCCCAGAAGGAGGCACCCCTGCCTCCCACTGCGCGGTCACCGTTTCAAGGTCAATGTTGGTATCGACGATCTGCTGTTCGATCTGTTCGATGGTGGCCGTGGCCGATGCAATCGCGACCTCGACGGCCGACATCGACTCGCGCAAGGGAATGGCCTTGCGCTCAATAGCGAGTCGAGACTCATCCATGGTACGAAGTCGCTCGGAGGAGGCATCCACCACCGCCCGCGCCTGAGAGAGTCGCCGCTCCACCTCAACGCGGTTCCCCAACAGAACCTGCAACTGACTCTGCGACAGCGCGGACTCTGCATCGGTAAGCTCCCGCTGAGAGACTGTCTGTCGATCAAGGGTCTCTTGGCGACGGCGCGCAAGGTCGTCGATCTGGGTACGAACTGAATTGGCCTGCCCCTCTGCTGTTCTCTCCTCGAGGCGCGCTTCTTGAAGGGATGATTGCGCGGCCGAGAGTGCCTCGCGAAGACCGCGACACTTCGCCTCCACCTCGGTCAAGCGTGACTCTGTTTCAGCAGACTGTTCTGCGAGACCTGCCAATCGAATGGCAAGATCTTCCTTAACACGGCCCATTTCCTGCAGACGCTGCACCAGGCCATCGAGCTCGGCCTGGGCCTCGATAATGCTGCGGTCGATCTCCTTCTCCGCGGCCTCGAGCCGAGTGGCCTTTTCTTGGAGCCTCACAGCGGTTAAGTCAAGTTCATGGGCGCGTGCCATTGCCTTGTCGATGGTCTGCTGCGCCGCCTCTCTGGCCTGACGCATCGAGACCAGAGTCTGATCGCGCTCGGCGAGGCGGGCTGCCGCCTCGGACTGTTGAATCTCCGCCGATCGAACCGCTGCCGCCAAATCCCGAACACGGTCACGCTGACCCAGAAGTGCCGAGTGGTCGGCCTTGGAGTCGCCGGGAATCGTAATGTGAGTCCGCCCGACCGCCAGACCCTCGGGCGTCACGAGCATCTCATTGGCTTGGAGGGCATTGCGGCGGCCCATCGCCTCAGAGAAGTCCTTGGCCTGGAACATGCCCGCCAACCACAACCTCGCCATGGTGGCGCCTGCGTCGTCTCCCCGAACGGCCATTGCAAGTGGCGTCATTCCTGCATCGCGTGGACTCGTCGTCTGAATGGGCGCGCCTCCCTCAAAGACGGTGAGCCGCTCGGGAGGCTTTAAGGAAGTCCAGTCATTGGCAACATTCAAGGATTCAACGGGGATTGCGGTGAGACGGCTCTCGAGCATCGCACCCACAGCCACCTGCCACCCCTCTTCAACCCGCAATCCTGCCCAAAGCATTTTCTCTTTGGCCCATGGCTGTGATCGAGTCCACTCGAGCAGACCGCCCTGACTCTCCATTGCGGTGAGAAGACTCTCTTGTGCAGATCGCTCCGCCACCTGAGTGGCCAGGTGCTGATCCGCCTGCTGCAGATCGGCCCTTGCCTGCTCCTGCAGTTGCTGCGCGGTGGCGATCTGACCCACCGTCTCCTCGAGCCTTGCCTGGGCAGAAGCAACAAGAGATTGTGCCTCCTCCTGCTGAACACGAATCGAGGCCAATGCCGTCGGATCCATCTTTTCAAGTGTGCCGCGCTCGGCGGATTTTCGTTCGATATGCGCCTCGAGGGTGTCTCTGCGAGAAATGAGTTCCTGCAGACGCGCCTCGTTACCCCGCTGATCGACCTGAAGGGTGGCTATCACGGCCCGCGATTCCTGGAGGGATGTCTCTAGTTCTTGTCTGCTCTCTTCCTGCGGATTGAGTTGCTCACGCGTCTCGGTCACCAGTGCCTCAAGCCGCAGTATTTCGGCAAGGTGCCGCTCGAGGTCTGACTCCTGCTCGGCCAGGGCCGATCGCAACTCTTCCTCCTCGGCAACCAACCTCTCGAGCGTGAGGGTCGACAGGGCAAGGGTCGCCGAAGCACGCTCCCTCGCCTGCGAATGATTCTTGTCCTCGACCTCTTGGCGCGCCACTGCCGTATTGATTTCATAGAGCTCGGCCTGAACGCCCTGGCTCTGTGCCTGGTCCGCCTCCAAGGCCTGCCGTGCCTGCTCCATCTCGAGCTCCAAATGACGCAACTCCGCCTGCTGCTGCTCCAAATCAGTGAGCAAGCGAGAACGCTCCAGGGCTTGGGCGGATCGCGTGAGTTCGGACTCATGACGACGCAAGGCCAATAGCAATGCCTGCTTGGATTGGCGCTCGCTCGATTTGTTTTGAAAGACCTCGGCGACTTGGGCCTGCGCCTCAAGCTGTTCGATTCGCTTGGTCAGTTCCTGGCGTATGTCGTCGACTCGGGCCAGGTTGTCTCGGGCATCGGAGAGCCGATTCTCCGTCTCACGGCGCCGCTCTCGGTACTTCGAGACCCCCGCGGCCTCCTCGAGGAAGACCCGCAACTCCTCGGGCTTCGACTCGATGACTCGCGAGATCATTCCCTGACCAATGATGGCGTAGGCTCGTGGGCCCAGTCCGGTGCCCAAAAAGACGTCGTAAACATCTTTGCGCCTTACGTTCTGGCCGTTGATTTGATAGGTTGACTGTCCATCGCGAGAGAGCACGCGCTTGACCGATAACTCCGCATAACGCCCCCAGGGTCCACCAAGCCGTCCGGCGGAGTTATCAAAGATGAGTTCAACGCTTGCACGGCCCGCCGGCTTGCGAGTCGACGAGCCATTGAAAATCACATCATGCATATTCTCGCCACGAAGCTCGGCCGCCCGAGACTCCCCCAGAACCCAGCGAACCGCATCGATGACATTGGACTTGCCGCAGCCATTGGGCCCGACGATGCCGACAAGCTGGCGCGAGACCTGCAACTGGGTTGGGTCAACGAACGATTTGAAGCCGGAGAGGCGAAGCTGGGTCAAGCGCACGGGCGTGGGGGGCCAAGAGGCGAAAGGGAACGGTTAGGTATAATAGCACTCGAGGGCGAGCCGTTATTTATCAGCAAAATTAATCATTTAGCGGCTTTTTTTCACTAAATACCGGTAACTTACAGCAACTTCACTTATGCCCAGCCTCCCGAGTCGCATCCTAGAGACCTTCCCCAATCCCGAGCCCAGCCGGGATTACTGGGTCCACATCGAGGTCCCGGAGTTCACCTGTTTATGCCCGCTCACTGGCCAGCCCGACTTTGCCCACTTCACCCTGGACTACATCCCAGACCAGAAAAACCTCGAGCTCAAGGCACTCAAGCTCTACATGTGGTCGTTTCGAAACGAGGGAGCATTCCACGAGGCCGTCACCAACCAAATCACCAATGAGATGGTGGCCGTGACCCAGCCGCGGTACCTCAGGCTGACGGCCCGCTGGTACGTGAGGGGGGGCATTTTTACCACGGTGGTCACTGAGCACAGAAAGGCCGGCTGGTCTGCGTCCCCTCCCGTTGCTGTACCCGCCTTCGGGCAGCAACCCTCTACTGTGAATCCCGGCGTCGGTCTCCCGTCTGCCAATAACTAATCGGAAGGTCCAGCCTCCTATGTCCAGCCCTATGCCAAGCAACCGCCAATCAATTATTGAGCAGGCCTGGGAAGACCGCGCTTCGATCAGCCCAAGCGCCGCCCCCAAAGACCTGCGAGAGGCCGTGGAATCCGTGATCAGCGAACTCGACGCCGGCAGCCTGCGTGTCGCTGAGCGCACGTCGCAGGGCTGGGTCACCCACCAGTGGATCAAAAAGGCGGTGCTTCTGAGCTTCCGACTCGAAGACAACCGGCCCATGCAGGCGGGCTCGCTACAGTTTTATGACAAGGTCGCAACAAAGTTCGATGGGCTCTCCGCCGATGCGCTGCAGTCAATGGGGATTCGAGTCGTTCCACCGGCCGTTGCACGCCGAGGCAGTTTCATTGCTCGTAACGCCATTCTTATGCCCTCTTACGTCAACATCGGCGCCTACGTCGGCGAAGGGACCATGGTCGATACGTGGGCGACGGTTGGCTCCTGCGCCCAGATCGGAAAGAACGTGCATCTCTCGGGTGGCGTTGGCATTGGTGGCGTGTTGGAGCCGCTGCAGGCCAACCCAACCATCATCGAAGACAACTGCTTTATTGGCGCTCGATCCGAGGTGGTTGAAGGCGTCATTGTTGAGGAGAATTCGGTTCTCGCCATGGGCGTCTTCATCAGCCAGTCCACTCGAATCTACGACCGCGCCACCGGCGAGATTTTCACGGGACGCGTTCCCTCTGGAAGCGTGGTGGTTCCGGGAAGCCTGCCCTCGGCCGACGGGAAATACAGCCTCGCCTGCGCCGTTATTGTGAAGCGCGTCGACGCTCAGACCCGGGCCAAAACCAGCATCAATGACCTCTTGAGGGGTGACTAGCGTTGACCGAGTCCCCGCGCATCGCGCTCTTTGGCATCGTGGCCTGCGACCAGGTCCGCCAGGCGCGGAAATGGCTCAAGGAGAAGGCGCTCGACTTCGACTTTCATGACCTTCGAAAAGAACCGCCCGACCAAACACTGCTGCTGGAATGGCTCAAGCATATTCCGCACGACAGCCTCTTGAATCGACGTGGGCAGACATGGCGACAGCTTCCATTGGAGAGGCGTCAATCGGTGGTGGACCAAGCCACCGCAGTGGAGTTGCTCCTGTCGCAACCGATGCTCATTAAACGCCCCGTTCTGAGTTGGGGACGTCAACTCGCTGTGGGTTTTAATGCGGATTTGTATGAGAATCTCTTCTCCGCCCATCTGCTTGCTCGCTCCACCAACAGCACCCCAACATGAGCCCAACACTTGCTGCTGCCCAGGAGTTGATTCGACGCCCATCGGTCACGCCCAAAGACGAGGGTTGTTGCCAATGGATTGCCAGCCGACTCGATCCCCTTGGATTTAAATCAGAGATCCTGTCCTATGGCGAGGTGACCAATCTATGGTCGGTTCGAGAGGGTGGCCTTCCGGGGCCTACCCTCGTTCTCGCTGGGCATATCGATGTCGTCCCACCCGGTCCGCTCGAACAATGGACCCACCCCCCATTTGCCGCCGAGGTTGCAGATGGCCAGCTCTATGGACGTGGGGCGGCCGACATGAAGTCCTCGGTCGCAGCATTTGTCACTGCATCCGAGTCGTTTATCAAAGCCAGAGAAAAGTTCAACGGCCGCCTTGCCTTTCTCATCACCTCCGACGAAGAAGGCCCTGCGGTGGATGGCACGGTTCAAGTCCTTCGTGAGTTGGCCCATCGGGGGGAACAGCTCAACTACTGTCTTGTGGGAGAGCCCACCTCAAGTGCCTCGCTTGGTGACACCATTAAAAATGGCCGCCGCGGGTCCTTGTCGGGTCAGCTCACCATCTTCGGCAAGCAGGGCCATGTGGCCTACCCGCACCTTGCAGAGAATCCCATCCACCGGTTCGCGCCCGCCCTCGCGGAACTCGCTGCGATTCGATGGGACGACGGCAATCAGTACTTCCCACCCACCACCTGGCAGGTCTCCAACATTCAGTCGGGCACCGGTGCCACCAACGTGATTCCTGGCGCTCTCACGGCCGCCTTTAATTTTCGTTTCGCTACGGTGAGCAGCCCCGATTCTCTGAAGTCCCGTCTTGAGGCCGTGCTCGACCGACATGGTCTTGCGCACAAAATTGAATGGAATCTCGGCGGCGACCCATATCTCACACCAGCCGGTACCCTCTGCGATTCACTCCGAGGCGCAATCGCCAAGGAGACCGGAATCAAGGCCGAGCTCTCCACCACCGGTGGAACCTCCGATGGGCGTTTCATCGCCAAGCATTGTCGCGAGGTGGTCGAGTTTGGGCCCGTCAACGCCACCATTCACCAGATTGACGAGCGCATCGCAGTCGAGGCCCTCGATGGCCTGCATGCCATTTATCTCGAACTGATTACCGATCTGCTCGAGCGCAAGCCTGCATCAATTGCCCGCCGGTAGTTTCTGATCCTACTGATGAGCCAGCTCATCGACTCAGGCATGGGATGGGCCTGCGCAAACCTCCAAACAATTAGAGATTGGATTGAGGCCATTGAGTCGGCCATAGCGGAGGACGAGATTGGCTTAGGACAGGGCACGCTCGACCCTCACGATGAAGCGTGCTGGCTGGTGCTTGGTGCACTCGGCCTGCCCGTCGATAGCGATGTCACGATCGAATCAAAGGCATTGTCTTTGTCAGAGCAAGAGCGGCTTTTTAGGGCCGCACTCGAACGAGTGCAATCGCGCATTCCAACCGCCTACATACTCAAAGAGGCCTGGCTACTGGGCTATCGTTTCCGGGCCGACCCACGCGCGATCATTCCGCGCTCTCTTCTGGCCGAACTGATTATCTCGCCCGAGTCGATGGGCGGTACCCCTCCCCCCAGTGCAAAGATATTGGACCTCTGCTGTGGGTCTGCGAGCCTGGCCATTATCGCCGCCCATCGCTTTCCCGATTGCCAAGTCACGGCGGTGGACATCAGCCCCGAGGCACTCTCGCTCGCATTCGAGAACGTATCGGACCATGGTCTCGAAGACCGAGTGCAACTCATCGAGTCGGATTTGTTTGCAGGGCTCTCTTCAAGCGACTTGAGTCAGTTCGATCTCATTCTCTGTAACCCCCCCTATGTGCCGGTGGACAAACACCAAGCCATGCCTGCCGAGTTTCAATTAGAGCCACGATTGGCCTTGGCCGCCGGGGACGATGGCATGGAGGTAGTTGCGCGCGTGCTTGGAGATTTCCACCGATGGCTGGCACCGAGGGGCCGGCTTCTCCTCGAGGTGGGACACGAGGGAGATGCAACCGACGACCTGCTCGATCTAGAATTCTCCGATCTCACCCCTATCTGGCTCGATACGAGCCTGACCAGTCACCAAGTTCTCATGTTGAAAGGCGCCCCATGATCAAGCTCTACACCTGGCCGACTCCCAATGGAAAGAAGATCTCGATTTTGCTCGAAGAGCTAAGCATGCCCTACGAGGCGATTGCCATCGATATCGGTGCCGGGGATCAATTCAATCCCGACTTCCTTGCAATCAGCCCCAACAATAAAATTCCTGCCATCGTGGACGAGGATGGTCCAAACAATGCGCCCATCTCCCTCTTTGAGTCGGGAGCCATCATGGTCTACCTGGCGAGCAAGGCCAACCAGCTGCTCGGCCACACCGAACGAGAGCGCTACGAAGTCTTGCAGTGGCTCATGTTTCAAATGGGTGGATTCGGTCCCATGCTCGGGCAGGCCCATCATTTCAGGCTCTACGCACCACAGCCCATTGAATACGCCATTGATCGCTACAGCAAGGAAGCCCAGCGCCTTTATGGCGTCCTTGACGTTCAGTTAAAGAAAACGGGATATCTAGCGGCGGGTCAATACACGATTGCAGATATTGCATGTTTCGCATGGGCGGCGTCCCACGCAAACCAGGGCGTGAACCTCAACGAGTTCCCCGCCGTGAAGGCCTGGTATGACAAGATTGCGGCCCGACCCGCGGTCACGCGTGGAATGGCAGTTCTGGCCGAGCGCCGCCGTCCGCTCACGGATCCGACTGCCAAGCAGCTCTTGTTTGGCCAAACGTCCCAGTCGTGAGACAGAGGTCGACCCATCCTGTCTCGATCACCATCGACGAGGCATTCGCAGCAGGAAGAAGCTTTGACGAAGTCATCGATGTTCGCAGTCCTGCTGAGTTTTCCGATGATCACCTGCCGGGTGCAACTAATCTTCCCGTACTCTCGGATACAGAGCGGGCGCTGATTGGAACCCAATACAAGGCCGACTCATTCGAGGCCAAACGAGCGGGTGCCGCCATTGTCTCTAAGCGAATTGCAAGCCACCTAGAGAACGAGCTTGCCAACCGCCCTCGGCAGTGGCGACCTCTGATCTATTGCTGGCGCGGTGGGAATCGAAGCGGTGCGATGGCCACCGTGCTCTCGAGAGTTGGCTGGCCAGTCACTCTTCTGCAGGGTGGCTATAAGGCCTACCGGGCCCATGTAATTTCTGAACTTCCGTTGCTTGTTCAGCAACTGCAATTCCAAGTCGTCTGCGG
>JBJOGU010000014.1:0-3743 GCA_046048075.1 Pseudomonadota bacterium | reverse complement strand
GGGTGTTGGAGTGCAGTGGCGGCAAACTCCGCAGCCGGCCCTTTGAAAAAACGAGAGATCAGCTCAAATTCACCGGGGGCCACATTCTCACTGGCCACGGGCCG
This sequence comes from Pseudomonadota bacterium, assembly GCA_046048075.1. Classification (GTDB taxonomy): domain Bacteria; phylum Pseudomonadota; class Gammaproteobacteria; order Burkholderiales; family Burkholderiaceae_A; genus Hahnella. The sequence goes on along the minus strand of JBJOGU010000014.1, from coordinate 3,639 downwards.
CCTCTGCCTGACATTCGTGTGGCCGCAGCTGGGGGGCCATTCGATCAAGCACACCATTGACGTACCGATGCCCCTCATTGCCACCCAGGCTCTTGCTCAACTCCACGGCCTCATTGATCACAACACGATAAGGAACCTCTGGGGCATCGCGAAGTTCGAAAACGCCAAGCATAAGAATCCCCTGTTCAACCGGTGACACCTGGGCCCAGGGGCGATCCAGCGCCGCCTCAATCAGCGTCTGAAGACTCGCTTGCGACTCGAGCACACCGCGGAAACAGGTTTGAAAGTAGGCCTGGTCCGCCGCCTTGAACTCATCGGACTCGGCCAAGTAGAGCTCAATCTGCGATGGAGACTCTCCAGACAGCGCCCACTGGTAGAGGCCCTGAACAACAAGGAGTCGCGAGAGTCGCCGGGTGCCTCGGGCCTGATGCCCTCGACTGCGACTAGCGCTCGGTCTCATCGGCCTGACCCAATTCCTCATCGATGGCCAATAACAAATTGGCCATCTCGATGGCTGCAAGCGCGCAATCTCTGCCCTTCTCTTCGGCCCGATCAAGGGCTTGCGCATCGGTATCCACTGTAAGAATGCCGTTGGCCACGGGGATATGAAACTCAAGGCCCACACGAGACACACCGGTGGCCGATTCATTGGAGACCACCTCGAAGTGATAGGTCTCGCCGCGAACCACTGCGCCGAGTGCAATCAATGCATCGAACTGCCCCGTCTCTGCAAGTTGGGAGAGGACCAGGGGAATCTCCAGCGCACCCGGCACGGAGCAGACAACAATGTCACTCTCATCGACACCCGACTTCAAGCAGGTATCGATGCAACTCGATTCCAATTTCTTGGTGATGGCCTGATTGAATCGAGCCACCACGATTCCGATCCGCAGGCCGTCCGCGGTCAGTTCTGGGACAAATCGCTGAACCGTCATCGTTGCATTGCTCCCTCAAATTGTTCGTAAGACACCACCTCGAGGCCATAGCCAGCCATGCTCGGCATCTTTCTTGGTTGACCCAAGAGCTTCATCTTTCCCACCCCAAGGGATTTCAATATGGCGGCCCCCACCCCGTAATTGCGAAGGGTGGCAGAAGAATGGGCCGATCGACCCTGCGCATGGCCATGGATTGCGCCGTGTGACTCAAGCACCGACCAGACTCGATCCACCGAAGGCGCCGAGTTGATGAGGACCGCGACACCCGCAGATGCGTCTGCCGCCAGACGCGCCAAGGCCTGAGGAAGCGGCCAACTATGCCGATGCGAGTGTGTGTCCAAGAAATCAAATGCGGTCAATGGTTCATGGACTCGAACATTGGTGACCAATGATGCGTCCGGCTGGCCGCGCAGAAGCGCGATGTGCGGCTGCTGCATGACCCGGTCCCGGTAGACCACCATCTCCCAACGCACCCCCGCGAAATCAATCGGACCGCGGGACCGTTCTTCAACGAGGCTCTCTGTGGCGGAGCGATGCTGTATTAAATCTGCAATCGAACCCACCAGCAGGCCGTGCTGCTGGGCGAACGCAAGGAGCTGGGGAAGACGGGCCATGGTCCCGTCGTCGTTGAGAATCTCACAGATGACCGCGGCCGGACGATGCCCCGCGAGCGCAGCCAAATCGCAGCCCGCCTCGGTATGCCCCGCCCGGGCCAATACGCCCCCGGCCTGGGCCATAAGCGGAAAGACATGGCCGGGCTGAACAAGGTCCTCGGGTCGTGAACCTTCGGCAACCGCAACCGCAATGGTATGAGCGCGATCAGCGGCACTGATGCCCGTGGTCACACCCGAGGCCGCTTCAATAGAGACCGTGAATGCCGTGGTGTGGGCGGAGCGGTTCTCTTGAACCATCAGAGGAAGCTTGAGGCGTCGGCAGTCCGGTTCGGTGAGCGTGAGGCAGATGAGCCCTCGACCAAACCGCGCCATGAAGTTAATGGCCTCGGCAGAGACCGCGTCGGCGGCCATCACCAGATCGCCCTCATTCTCTCGGTCCTCGTCATCGACCAAGACCACCATCTTGCCGGCCGCTATGGCAGCGATCAGTTCGCTCGCCGAATGAAGCCTTCCCTGCACATCATTCATGGCCGTCGGCCCCCTGGGCCGCTCAGTTGACCCATGCGCTCCCAACAACGAACCACCTGTCTCGCAATGGTGTCGACTTCGACATTCACACCATCACCCACCGCCAGACCGGACAAAGTGGTCTGGCTCCAAGTGTGGGGGATTAGATTGATATCGATCTCGACGCCATCGTCGCGATCGAGGACTCGGTTAATGGTGAGGCTCACACCCTGCAGGGCGATTGAGCCTTTCTCCGAGACATACACCGCCAACTCGGGCGGGAGCATTACTGCAAGGCCCACCGACTCACCACGAGACTCCAAACGAATCACGCGTCCTACGGCATCGACATGACCCGAGACCATATGACCACCGAGCCGGTCACTTGCACGCATCGCCTTCTCCAGGTTGACGGGCCCGGGCCGATCGAGGCCCACCGTGCAATCGAGACTCTCACGCGAAATGTCGGCCGCAAAACCAAATGCGTCGGGGCGCAAGGCCGTCATGCAGGCCCCGTTGATCGCAATCGAATCGCCTTCAGAGACATCTTCGGGATCGAGCCCACCCCAGGCCACCATAAGTCGAAGCCCGCCCTTTTGCCCCGCCGAACTCGACTGCGGAAGGACTTCTTCAATCTGGCCGATGGCCTGAACGATTCCGGTGAACATGCCCGAAGTGTATCGTTCAGCCGCGATCCGATCGTGGCGTGGAATCGGGTTGCGGGCGAAGCATCGAGACGAAGCCATCGCCCAGCCGACGCTGCTCGATCAGGCGCCAGCGCGCCGCCTGATTCGGGCCCTCGAGTGGCGGCAGATCATCGAAAAGACCCATGCCATCGCCCAACACAACCGGCGCCTGGTAGAGCAACCATTCATCGATCAATCCATCTCGAAGAAAACTACCCGCCAGCCGCGAACCAACCTCGAGTTGAACCTCATTCATGCCAAGGGCCGCAAGCCGTTGGGCCAGGGCATGAAGGTCAATTCTTCGGGAGCCTGCCGATACGCCCATGGCGAGCGGGAGGCTCTCAACCGTGACGCCACGTCCTTCAAGGCGCTCTAGCACGCCACCTATATTGGCACTGCGCGCTGCGTCCAGACAAAAAACCATGGCGCGCTCCTGTCGAAAGAATGGGGCATCGGGGTCGCAATCCAGCCTCGGACACAACAGGATTCGCCAGGGCGGCCGGCTGGTCTCGACCTCACGAACGGTCAGAAGTGGTTGGTCTCGCTCAAAGGTGCCCATGCCGGTGAGCACCGCGCAGGATTGCGCACGCCAGTGATGGCCATCGGCCCGAGACACCGCATCCGTGATCCATTGACTCGAGCCATTGGGCAGCGCGGTTCTCCCATCGAGTGAGGCCGCAGACTTCAATCGCATCCAGCTGCGGCCTTCTCGCATGCGCTTGAAGAACCCGCGATTGATTTCCTCTGCCTGCTGCGCCAGCAGGCCCACTCGCACGGCAATTCCACTGGCGCGCAGCTGCTCAAAGCCCTTTCCCGCCACAGCGGGATTGGGGTCCTCGACCGAGGCCACCACCGTTGAGACCCCCGATTTGAGAAGGGCTTGGGTGCAGGGGCCCG
>JBJOGU010000013.1:0-2962 GCA_046048075.1 Pseudomonadota bacterium | reverse complement strand
AGTAATCGTCCTTGGCCTTAAAGGCTTGGTAAGGGGCATTGCGGGGATGGGCCGAGCCGAAGGCCACCGGGTCCAAGCCGGTGCCGAAGTATTGAGAGGTCTGCAGCGCGGCAATGGCAAGTGTGGTGCCAAACATGGGGACATCAATCTGGCCGCCAGGACCGCCGGCTCGAACACGGTGGACCATGGCGAGAATGGTCATTGCGGCATAGAGGCCGGCAGCAAAATCGGAAATGGGAACACCGCATTTCACAGGCGCTCCTCCGGGTTCGCCGGTCACGCTCATCACGCCGGCAGCGGCTTGAATGGTCACATCGAAGCCACCCTCCTGGGCCCGGGGACCCGCTTGTCCGAAGGCCGAAATAGAGCAATAAACCAGACTCGGCTTGGCGGACAGCGCCCATTGGGGGCCGACCCCGAGTCGTTCCATGACACCGGGCCGACTGTTCTCAAGAACCACATCTGCTTCGAGGATGAGCGCCCTGGCTCGATCGCGGTCTGCGGGAAGTTTTAAATCAAGGGCAATCGATGACTTACCGCGATTGAGTGATGCGAAGTTCTCACTGAGGCCCTCTCGGATCGGAGGCCACTGGCGCATGGCATCGCCCTCGGGCGGTTCAATCTTGATGACCTCGGCCCCGTAATCGGCGAGAAGCATTCCGGCAAAAGGGCCGGCAGCAATCTGACAGACCTCGACGACCTTCAAGCCTTTCAATAGACGCAGATCGCGTGCGGAATCGGCAGTAGAGCCCATGGCATACTCTAACGCATGGCTCGCACCGTCTTTTGCATCAAACTCAAGCGAGAGGCCGATGGCCTCGATCTTCCTCCCTCGCCCGGCGATCTGGGAAAGCGCATCTACGAGAGCGTCTCAAAAGAGGCTTGGGCCGATTGGCTCAAGCACCAAACCATGCTCGTCAATGAATACCGCCTGAATTTGTCGGATGTTCGAGCCCGGAAGTACCTTCAGACCCAAATGGAGGCGCACTTCTTTGGCGATGGCGCCGAGGTGGCCTCGGGCTTCACACCGCCACCCCCCAATCATTAACGGCGCCGCTAGGCTGTAGCAACGCCGTATGGCTGTGGCAGCGCGGTTAGGCCGCGTCGCTCACCGAGGCGTGGCGCATGTCACGACCCTTGACCATAAACACCACATGCTCGGCCATATTCTTGGAGTGGTCACCAATTCTCTCAAGGGCCTTCGCGTAAAAGAGCAAATCGATCGAGCGAGAGATGGTTCGTGAGTCCTCGAGAACGTAAGAAATCAGCAGGCGGATGGTGTTGCGGAAATGGTCGTCGACGATCTTGTCTTCATGAATGATTTCCACCAGGGCCTCTGAGTCCTCTCGTGCGTAGGCATCCAGGGCCCGGTGCAACATAGAGGTGACATGGGCTGACATGGCGCTGAAGTCCATTCGGGGTGCGACCGCGGGACCCGCCTCGTAGAAGCGAATGGCGCTTCGAGCCATCTTCTCGGCCTCATCGCCGCAGCGCTCCAGATCCCGAATCATCTTGAGTGAGGCAACCAGGAAGCGAAGGTCGTAGGCAATGGGCTGGCGTTTGGCAATAACGTTATTGCATATCTCGTCGATCTCGACCTCGAGCGCATTGACCCGATGCTCCATCTCGAGAACCTCTTTGAGTTGGGCGGTGTTGCCTGTGGCAAAGCCAACGATAGAGAACTTCATCATCTCCTCGACCTGGCCGCCCATTTTCATGAGCTTGGTTCGAATCTCCTCGAGGTCGTTGTCGAACTGCTGCAGGGTGTGCTGCTTATTCATCCTTGGATCCCTTGCGTTTCAAGTTCAGGAAGGATACCTCCCCGCACGGCGGGAAATATGACAATTTCGTGTCAGTTGGGGCCATTCTGAGCATTGCGATCATAGCGACTCATCACCCGCACCCCGCCGGCGGTGGCCACCAACACCTCGTGGGCACGCTGCTTAGAAAAGATGCCGCAGCAGACTACCCCTGGAAGGCCGTTGAACCAGTCCTCTGATTCGGCGGGGTCATCGATGCGAAGCCCGGTGATATCCAATATGGGATGGCCATTGTCGGTTCGCATATCGGCGCGCCTTGCGATGTGGGCCTCTGGAAAGCGTGCTTTGATGGCCCACTCAATGGGAGCGATTGCCGATTCAATGACCTCAAGGGGGATTGGAAACGCGCCCAGGCGATCGACAAGCTTGGATTCATCGACGATGCAGATGAATCGGCGCGCCGCACTGGCGACGATCTTCTCTTGTGTGAGTGCGCCACCCCCGCCCTTGGTCAGTGCCAGGCCGGGTTCCACCTCATCGGCCCCATCCACATAGAGGGCCAGTGGCGACTCCAACTCGGAGACCGGCATGACACCCAAGCCTTTTGCTCGAAGCCGCTCTGAGGTTCGAGCCGAGCTCGAGACTGCCGCCACCAAGGGCTTGCTCGATGCAGCCAGTGCATCGATGAACAAATCGACCGTGGAGCCGGTGCCCACCCCGAGGAAGAAGGGCTGATCGGGAAGGCGTTCAACGGCGGCCTGGGCAACCAAGACTTTTAAAACCTGCTGATTCGATGCGTTACTCATAAGGCACTATACAATCCCTTTCATCCAGCTGACGCTTGCATGCTTGCCAATTCCTATATCGAGGATTCACCCGCCCGTGTCGAAGAAAAACACCGAAGTGAAGTACGACTGCTCAAAGTGCCCCGGCTACTGCTGCAGTTACCCGCGCATCATCGTTACCAAAGAAGACATTGAGCGACTTGCAGGGCACTTCAATGTCTCCTTCGAGGAGGCCAAAAAGCGCTTCACCCGGGCCTATCGATACGAGTCCAAAGAAGAGAAGATCAAGGAGCAGATTCTTCGACACCGCAAGGACGATGTCTACAAATCCACCTGCCAGTTTCTCGATCCGGTGAAGCGGCGCTGCACCGTCTACCAGGCCCGACCAGCCGTGTGTCGCGAGTATCCGAATGGCAA
>JBJOGU010000012.1:0-2990 GCA_046048075.1 Pseudomonadota bacterium | reverse complement strand
GGTCGCCAGACGGTGGTGGAGGCCATCGAGGGCTTGATGGCCCGGGGTGCGGTTGACGAGACCAATCTCTAGCCGTGCCCGCAAAGGGCTCCGGCGAAGCCCAATTGCCGCCAGGCTTCGTAGACCACAATCGCCACCGAATTCGATAGATTGAGGCTGCGGTTTCCCTCGACCATAGGGATCTTGAGGAGGCGTTCGGCACCAATCCAATCTCGATGGATCTCGCCAAGACCGGCTGTCTCCGAGCCGAAGATGAGCCAGCCCCCTGGTGTGAATCGATGGTCAAAGAGGGGGTTGTTGCCGCGGCTGCTCAGGCCAACCGATTGACCCGGCGGGGGTTTCGCCTCTCGAAGAAAGTCCGTCCAACTCGGATAGAAGATCGGCAGGCAGCGCTCGCGATAATCCAGGCCCGCCCGCCGCATTCGGCTGTCATCGAGTGGGAATCCCATGGGGCCCACCAGATGCAAGCGGCACCCCGTGTTCACGCAGAGTCGAATGATGTTGCCGGTGTTCGGCGGAATCTGGGGCTCGACCAAGACAATGTTCAGGTTTGGGCCGGGGTTTGAAGCGCCGTCGATCGATGACATGGGTTGATCTTACTGAGCCTTGATCCGGCGGGGAGAGGACCCTTGCCAGCACCACGGCGGCAAGCACGCTCGCGCCGGCGGATTCCAAGACCGCAGTGGCAGCCGCCAGTGTGGCTCCCGTGGTCATGACGTCGTCGACCAGCACCACCGCCCGACCGTCCAGGCGTCGATTGACAGCCAGTTTCCCCTCGAGATGGGCCAGCCGTTCATGGCGAGCCAAGCCCGCTTGAACCGGGCTCGAGCAGGTCTTCCGAAGCAAGCGCTTGTCGAGGGGGCATTTCCAACGCTGCGCCAGGGCCTCGGCCATCAGGGCCGGAAGGTGAAACCCCCGCGCTGGGAGCCTGGCGGGGTCGGGGGGGATCGGAATGAGAAGGGGCGTGGCTGACCAGACGCCGCTGGGGTGGGTCAGATGCATTTGACGCTTCAAGGAACATGCCGAGAGCCAGTGCTGGCCATACTTTGCGCGCCGAATTTGGCTGGCGAGTTCGTTCTGAAAGGGGCCGGCTGACCAGACCAGCAGCGGCCGGCCATCGGGGAGCGGGATGCTGTGCCAGCCGTTCATAAGCAAGGTGGGCTGACTATACTGAGGGGCCATGGCCAGCACCCCCCGCCAGTCGACCGAACCCTCGGTCTTGATGCAAGCCCTTGTCCAAGGCATATCAGAGCGAGCCCAGTGCCTCAGAAAAGTGCCCCAGCCGGGACTCTTGAGTCACCTGGCGCGCACCGAGCCGGGCCTCCATCTGTCCGCCAAAAGTCTGGATCGAATCGATATGGTGGGCGCGGTCTACCCATTGGAACCCCTCAAGGAGAGAGTCTCTCGGGCGAGGGCCGCACTTCGTCCTGGAGGGGTCCTTTTTGTTGCCTCGATTGGCCCCTCGAGTCTGCTGCCTCTTCGCCCCCTGCTGCCGGCTCTATACGCCGGCGCATGGAGCCGGCTGATGGACATGCACGACCTGGGAGATCTCATGGTGTCCCAGGGCCTGGCCGACCCTGTTTTGGAGTCCGAGGTCTTTGAGTGGACTTACAGTAAGTCGGCCACGGCCCTGATGGACCTGCGTCAGAGCATGGGGGACTGCCTGGCGCTGGGCGCCTTTGCCGACCGGACATGGGCCTCTCGACTTGAGCGTAATGAATGGATTTCAGCCATTGAGCGCCTTCGGCGGCCCGATGGCAGGATCTCAATGGCTGTGGAGCTCATATTCGGCCATGCATGGAGGCCCCTGCAATCGAAGGCGCCCGGGTCAAGACCAGCCGTTGCGCCCGTACGTTTTCGGCCCAAAACCCCCAATCGCTTCGCTTGAAGGGCTATTCCACCGTATTTGTCAATCGGCATATAATCGGTCTCCCGGGGGAGTCTGACTGTCGGTTAGAACGGGGAGAACCATGCCAGTCATCAGTCGAGAGCTAACGACCGAAGAGGTCGCCAACCTTTCTGAATCGTCAGAGCCAGACCACGCATCCGGCTCCAAGGAAAGGTCCCGATCGGCTTCGGAATGGGTTCTTCGCCGCAACTGCAGCCTGAGCCCTCGCGAACTGCTTGCAATCTTTGGTTCATTGGCGTTTTTGTCTCTTGGAATGGCGACGTATTGGGCCAGCCGAGGGGCCTGGATGGTGGTTCCGTTTGCAGTGGCAGAGTGTCTGGCGTTGGGAGTGGCTTTCCTGGTTTACGCAAGGCACGCATGCGATTGCGAGCGCGTCATCCTGACAGCCAGCGAGGTTCGCGTTGAACTCTCGCAAGGCCGGCGCCTCCGGCAAGTGGTTCTGCCGCGGGAGTGGTTGCGGATCGAAGGTGCAGACACCGTCGATCTCATTACGCTACGCTCGGGTAGGTCCGCCGTGAGTCTCGGTCGCTTCGTTGACCAAGACGAGCGCCGGGGTTTTGTAGAAGCATTCCGGCGAGCGCTGCGGGCGAGCGCCGATCGAGTGGGTTGACCTTGGTTTAACGGATGATTGGGACAAGACGCGGATGAAAAAACTGATTGCTAGCAGCCTGCTCTCTTTGGCCATGCCCATTGCGGCGTTCGCCAACGACATGACCACCAAATACAACCTTCGAACACCGGCTTCCGGAATGGCCGAGAGCCTCTACACACTGCACAACGTGTTGATGATCATCTGCCTGGTGATTTTCGTTGCGGTGTTCGCCGTGATGTTTTATTCCATCTATGCCCACCGCAAATCAAAAGGCCATCAGCCTGCCGACTTTCACGAGAGCACCTCGATCGAGATTGCTTGGACAGTGATTCCCTTCCTGATCGTTGTGGGCATTGGCATTTATGCGACTCCCATTGTGATGGCCCAGAAGGACACCACCAATGCGGACATCACCATAAAAGCCACGGGTTACCAGTGGAAGTGGGGCTACGACTACTTAAAGGGCGAGGGCACTGGAATCGCCTTTTA
>JBJOGU010000011.1:0-2758 GCA_046048075.1 Pseudomonadota bacterium | reverse complement strand
GTTTACGTCGCACGGCGGTCTCACCAAAGATGGCCTTGATATCAAGCAGTCCAAGGCCGCGGACCTCCAGAAGGTTGCGAAGCAACTCGGGGCATTTGCCCTCAACGGTATCGGGTGCGATGCGGGCGAAATCCACCACATCGTCAGCCACGAGGCCATGGCCACGGGTGATGAGTTCAAGGGCCAACTCACTCTTGCCAAGACCCGACTCGCCGCTAATCAGAACGCCGATCCCCAATACATCCATGAAAACGCCGTGGGTGGAGGTGGTCGGTGCGAGAGACTTGCTCAGTTGAATGCGAGTGAGGTCAATCAGTCGGGCCGACTGGAGCCCGCTTCGAAGCAAGGGGTGGCCGTCGCGGTCACAGGCGTCGAATAGCTGCGAGGGGGGGACCAGCCCATCGGCAATGATGAGGGCCGGTGGTTCGCCGGAGAGGAGTTCGGCCGTGAGGTAGGAGCGGCGCTGTGGGTCGAGCCGGTTGTAGTAGTCGACCTCGGCTGCTCCGAGCACCTGAATTCGGTTGGGGTGAATGAGGTTGAGGTGGCCGATGAGGTCGGCACTCTCGAACGAGGGGCCGGAGATATGACGACCGCCGCCCGCCTGACCCGTGATCCACGTCAGACGCAACAGCTCCCGATAGGCATCGAAGAACTGTTGGACATTGAGCATGAGGCAGTCTAGCTTGTTGGCTGCCAGCCGCAGAGAACTCGATGCAAGGCCGCTGGCTCCTCGCTCTCGAATAGGGCCGCGCGAACGGCATTGTCCGTGAGCATCTGCGCCACCTCGGAGAGAAGCTCCAGGTGCTGTTGGGTGGCCTGTTCGGGCACAAGTAAAAAAATGAGCAGGGAGACCGGCTGGCCATCGGGTGCATCAAAGGCAATGGGCTCGCCCAGGCGGTAGATGGCCGCAACGGCATCTTCGAGCCCCTTGATGCGACCGTGGGGGATGGCGATACCATCGCCCAAACCCGTTGAACCAAGGCGCTCTCGGGCAAAGAGAGAATCAAAAACCTTGCTGCGGGCAATTCCTTGATGCTCTTCAAATAAGAGGCCCGCCTGTTCAAAGACACGCTTCTTGCTCGAGGCCTCTGCCCCAAGAACAATATTCTCAACGGCAAGGAGTTTGCAGATCTGATTCATAGGGCTGCCTTCATAAAGCCTTCAGAAGGCGAAATTATAGGCGTTTGGACCATTTTGTGTTGCACCGCATCATTGGCCCGCAACGGTCCCCCGCCCGCTGTGAACGCTGGTCTGATGCAGTTCTTTGTAGCGCACCACTTGGCGATCGATCTTGTCGGCCAAAAGGTCAATGGCGGCATAAAGGTCTGCGTGGGCAGCCTCAGCATGAAGGTCTTTGCCTTGAAAGTGAACAGTCACCTCCGCCTTCTGTTCAAGCTTTTCTACCGAGAGGGTTACATGGGCCTCGATCCCCTGGCCAAAATGTCGCCAGGCCTTGGAGAGCTTCTGCTGCACATAGGTCTCAATGGCCTCGGTGATGGGCAGATGGTGTCCTGTGATGGTGACCTGCATGGCGCTCTCTCCTTTGGGTTGTTGTTTGTACTTTTTTGAATCTTTCTCTCTAGCCCCGCTTGCGCAGGCTGGCGCTGGGAATTCGAAGCCCCTCTCGGTACTTTGCCACCGTTCGACGGGCGACCACCACGCCTTGTTCCGCGAATCGATCGGCAATCGATTGGTCGGAGAGAGGCTTGTCCGATGGCTCGGCCGCAATCCATTCCTGGATCTGTGCACGCAGCGCTGTGGCCGAGGCAGCACCCCCATCGTCCGTGCCGACATGGCTGCTAAAAAAGTACTTCAACTCAAAACAGCCAAGCGGTGTAAGCATGAATTTCTGCGTGGTCACCCGCGAGACTGTGGACTCATGGAGTTCGCAGGCATCTGCGATGTCGCGCAGAACCATTGGCTTCATGGCCTTTGCCCCCTCCTCAAAAAAGCGCTGCTGGGCCGAGACAATCGCCTGCGAGACCCGAAGGATGGTGTCCGAACGCTGCTGAATATTCTTGAGCATCCAACGCGCTTCCTGAAGCTTCTGCTGCAGACCGTTGTCGCCGGCGCCGTCGCGTATGAGCCTGGCGTAATCTGAATTAATACTCAGTCGAGGCAAGGCACCCCGTGAGAGCCTCGCAGACCAGCGGCCCCTTCGGTCGCGTTGCACGATTACATCCGGGATTAGGTAAGACGCGGCCTGCGTCTGATAGGCGTTGGCTGGCTTTGGCTCGAGGCCTCGCACGAGCGCCAAGGCCGCGGAAACCAAGTCCTTGGGTCGACCACAGGATTTTGCAAGGCTTGCAACGGCCTGGGTTCCGAGCTCGGGCAGGTGGTCCTGCACCAACTCAATGGCCAACTCCACGGTGGCCCGAGCAGGGTCCTCGGGGTCGTGCTGGGCGAGCAACTCCTCGAGTTGGAGTCGCAGGCACTCTTCTAGTGACTGTGCACCAACGCCAATTGGGTCAAGGGACTTGAGCAGGCGCACACCCACGGACAATTCTTCGGGTTCAAGCGGACCATCGAAGTGGGCCTCGAACATTTCTGCAAAGCCATCGGCGAGTTCCTGGGGATCGTCCCGCAGGTAGCCGTCCTCATCGAGGGCCTCGATTAAGATTTCGAGCCAGGCCCGGTCCCGGTTGCTTAGGTGCAGTCCCGCCGCTTGTTCCCGCAGGTGGTCGGCCAAGCTCTCCGGGCTGGCGTCTCCGGGTTCAAAGTCATTGTCATCGCCCCCGGCCCCGCTGCTCTTCCAGTC
>JBJOGU010000010.1:0-5532 GCA_046048075.1 Pseudomonadota bacterium | reverse complement strand
GGCACGAAAGGTGGTGTCGAGGTCTGCCTCGGTGAAGTCGTAGAAGGCGGGTTCCAGTTCCGGAATATGCGGCCGCTCACGGAGTTTCAATGGATCGAGGTCTGCCCACTGGTTGCCGAGGTTTCGATAGGCGGCAATGATCGACTGGACGTGCAACTGCTTTCGAGCGACGGAGAGGTCGCGCTCTGCGACCCTCGGGAGAAACTGATTGTGCTTGGCCCGCTGCGCGAAGGATGCAATCACCGGGGCATGGGCTTGGTCTCGGGCATCGGGTGCCCCGTCTGCCGCGGGCACGTTTTGGAGCTGATCGAAATAGTGACGCCAGTTGTCTGGAACCGCCCCGGGGTTGTCTAAATAGCTCTCATAGAGTTCTTCTACATAGGGGGCATTGCTACCAAACAGGTAGGAATTGAGCTGTTGGCTCTTCATCATACTGGCTCACCTTTCTTGGCCGACGGCCTGAAACGATGTGGGGAAACCCCATTCCGAACTTGGCTACACCGCCTTCGGAATGGCAGGATTATGCATGACTGCGCTTGCCTTGAACAGCCCTTTCTGGGAGTCCCGTATACAACTGGCGGGGACGTCCAATCTTGTATTCCGGATCGGTGATCATCTCCTTCCACTGCGCAACCCATCCAATGGTTCGTGCCAGGGCGAAGATGCAGGTGAACATCGAGGTGGGAATGCCAAGGGCCCGCTGCACGATGCCAGAGTAGAAATCCACATTCGGATAGAGCTTGCGCTGAACAAAATAGTCGTCCTCAAGGGCGATCTTTTCGAGCGCCATCGCGAGCTTGAAGATCGGGTCGTTGCCGAGGCCCAGTTCATCGAGGACCTCGCGGCAGGTCTCCTGCATGAGCTTGGCCCGCGGGTCGAAGTTCTTGTAGACACGGTGGCCAAAGCCCATTAGGCGCGCACCGGAGTTCTTGTCTTTCACGCGCTCCATAAACTCACCCACCTTCGCCAATCCACCCTCGGCCTGAATCTGCTCGAGCATCTCGAGGCACGCTTGATTGGCACCACCGTGGGCAGGGCCCCAAAGGCATGCCACACCGGCCGCAATGGCCGAGAACGGACTCGTCCCAGACGACCCGCAGAGCCGCACCGTTGACGTAGATGCGTTCTGTTCGTGATCGGCATGGAGGGTGAAGATTCGATCCATGGCCCGCACCAACACAGGGTTTGGCGTGTACTCCTCGCACGGAGTCGCAAACATCATGTGCATGAAGTTTGATGCGTAGTCGAGGCTGTTCTTGGGGTAAATGTAGGGCTGCCCGATGGAGTACTTGTAAGACATTGCCACCATGGTGGGCATCTTCGCAATGAGCCGCACGAATGAAATGTCCTGCTGCTCGGGCGAGTTGATGTCCAGGCTGTCCGGATAAAATGCCGCCATGGAGCCCACGAGGCTCGTGAGAATGGCCATGGGGTGTGAGTCACGGCGGAACCCACGCATTGCAAGCTGCATTTGCTCATGGACCATGGTGTGGTGAATCACGAGCTGCTCAAACTCTTTGAATTGGGACTCTGAAGGAAGTTCGCCGTAGTAAAGCAGGTAGCAGACCTCCAAGAAGCTGCAATTCACCGCCAGCTGCTCGATCGGATATCCGCGATAGAGCAGTTGTCCCTTGTCACCGTCGATATAGGTGATGGTGGAATCACAAGACGCAGTCGACAAGAACCCAGTGTCATAGGTGAACTTTCCGGTTTGGGCGTAGAGCTTTCGAATGTCGATAACGTCTGGCCCAATCGTGCCCTTGAGCATTGGGAACTCAACGCTGGGGGTGCCGTCGGTGAATGAGAGGGTTGCTTTGTGGTCTGTTGTCATACGATTTCCTTCCAAAATAAATTCTATTGCTGGCCAACGACCCTCACTGGGCAACGATCAAAAATAGGTTGCAGGATCTAAGACCTAGACGCTTCGCAGTTTCTCCAGGACACATTGTGCTGCGATGCCATTCAGCTCTCCCGAGAGTTCCTTGCGCCCCAGAACAAGGTCAAGCAGGTCGTTATCGCCGAGTTCCAGAAGCACAGCGAGCCCGTCGTGATCTGCTTCTGTAAGTCTCCCAGACCACTTCTCAAAGAACCTCGTCAGTAGCAAGTCGTTTTCAAGTAGTCCGCGTCTCGCACGCCATTGCAGACGGCGGACTCGGTCTTCGGGGGCAAGGCGATCCCCTTCATCAGTGCGGCTGAAGGGATCGGCCTCTAGAATCATTTCGGGAGGTCAGACAGCCCGGCGGACCATCAGCTCTTTGATTTTTCCGATGGCCTTGGTGGGGTTGAGTCCCTTGGGGCAGACATCGACGCAATTCATGATGGTGTGACAGCGGAAGAGTCGATAAGGATCTTCTAGGTTATCGAGGCGCTCGCTCGTGGCCTGGTCTCGGCTGTCGGCAATAAAGCGATAGGCCTGCAAAAGCCCAGCGGGACCAACAAACTTATCCGGGTTCCACCAGAACGACGGGCAACTCGTGGAGCAACACGCACAAAGGATGCACTCATAGAGACCATCGAGCTCCTCCCGGGCCTCGGGCGTCTGGAGGCGCTCCTTCTCCGGAGGGGGTGTGTCGTTGATGAGAAATGGCTTGACCGAGTGGTACTGATTAAAAAAGTTGGTCATGTCGACAATGAGGTCTCGGACCACGGGCAAACCAGGCAAGGGCCGCAGGACAATGGGCTCCTTCAAGTCGCGAAGGTTGGTGATGCAGGCCAAACCATTCTTGCCATTGATGTTCATGGCATCCGATCCACAGACACCCTCTCGGCAGGAGCGCCGGAACGACAAGGAGTCATCAGCGTCTGATTTGATGCGCATGAGCGCATCGAGAAGCATCTTATCGGTGCTCTGCAACTCCACGGTGAGGTCCTGCATGTATGGCTTCTCATCCCGATCTGGATCGTAGCGGTAGATGGAGAAGCGGATGCTTCGTGTGGTCATGGTCTTACCTGAATTAGGGTTAGTAGGTTCGCTTCTTGGGCTGGAAGGTCTCAACGGTGAGAGGCTTTAAATTCACCGGCTTGTAATCGAGGCGATTGCCTTCGGAGTACCAGAGGGTGTGGCGCATCCATTCTGTGTCGTTGCGCTCGGCATAATCTCGATGGGCATGAGCGCCTCGGCTCTCCTTGCGGGCCTCTGCCGAGACGATCGTTGCCTTTGCTGTTTCGATCAAATTGTCGAGTTCCAGGGCCTCCACTCGTGCCGTATTGAACACCTTCGACTTATCGTCGATCTGAACTCTGGCGGCCTGCGCTGCGATCTCCATGACTTTCGCAACGCCCTGCGCGAGCAACTCAGAGGTTCTGAAAACGCCGCAGTAGTTTTGCATGGTGGCTCGCAATGAGTTGGCAACGGGCTGCACGCGTTCTCCGCCTGTTGAGGATTCCAATCGCGCCAGGCGCGCAAGGGTTGCGTCGGCCGACTTGCCGTTGAAGGCACGATGCGACTGGCCCGGCAGATTCTGAGAAACAATATGGTTACCCGCTGCCCGACCAAATACGACCAAATCGAGAAGAGAATTGGTTCCCAGCCGGTTTGCGCCATGAACCGATACACAGGCACATTCCCCAATGGCATAGAGGCCAGGAACAATCGTGTTCGGATTGCCCCCCTTCGGAACAACCACTTGACCATAGATGTTGGTGGGAATACCGCCCATCTGATAGTGAATCGTAGGCACGACCGGGATCGGCTCCTTGATGGGGTCGACATTGGCGAACTTAATCGCAATCTCCCGAATCGAAGGCAGCTTCTTGAGAATCTTGTCGGCCCCGAGGTGATCAAGCTTGAGGAGAACGTGGTCCTTGTTGGGGCCACAGCCACGCCCTTCCTTGATTTCTTGATCCATAGACCTTGAGACAAAGTCTCGAGGTGCAAGGTCCTTGAGCGTCGGGGCGTAACGCTCCATGAACCGCTCGCCATTGGAATTCAAGAGTATTCCGCCCTCGCCTCGAACGCCCTCTGTAATGAGGACGCCCGCACCAGCGACGCCGGTTGGGTGGAATTGCCAAAACTCCATATCCTCGAGCGGAATGCCTGCGCGAGCCGCCATTCCCATTCCATCACCCGTATTGATGAAGGCATTGGTGGATGCGGCCCAAATTCGTCCAGCACCACCCGTGGCGAAGACGGTGGTCTTGGCCTCTAGCGCAAGAAGTTCTCCGGTCTCCATCTCGAGTGCGATGACGCCAATGCACTCGCCCTCGTCGTTCATCAGGAGGTCGAGTGCCATCCACTCCACGAAGAAATGGGTTCGTGCTCGAACATTGCGCTGATAGAGAGTGTGGAGCAATGCATGCCCAGTTCGGTCCGCAGCGGCGCAGGCCCGCTGAACCGGCTTTTCTCCAAGATTGGCTGTGTGGCCGCCAAAGGGGCGCTGGTAAATCGTGCCGTCGGGGTTTCGGTCAAACGGCATTCCAAAATGCTCGAGCTCGTAGACCACATGCGGAGCCTCTTTGCACATGAATTCAATGGCGTCTTGGTCCCCGAGATAGTCCGACCCCTTGATGGTGTCGAACATGTGCCAATACCAGTTGTCCTCGCTCATGTTGCCAAGCGAAGCACCGATGCCGCCCTGTGCCGCAACCGTATGCGAGCGCGTGGGAAATACTTTGGAAAGAACTGCGACGTTGAGGCCGGCCTCTGCGAGTTGCAAGGAACAACGCATGCCGGAGCCCCCTGCTCCGATGATTACCGCATCAAAGCGCCGACGCGGAACGGATGAAACCTGATTGGAGAGAGTATTTGCCACCTAGACCCTCCAGAGAATATCTATGGCCCAAGCCAGGCAAGCAAGCAGCCAAACGATTGTGAAAATCTGCAGTGCAAGTCGTATTGCGACGGGCTTGACGTAGTCCATCCAGATGTCTCGAACACCGACCCAGGCGTGATACGTGAACGCAACAAAGGCCACCAGGGTGAAGACCTTCATCCAGGTCTGAGCAAACAGGCCTGCCCAACCGTAATAGCTGGGCTCGTCGGCCATGAAGGCGGCGGTGACCAGTGTGACTGAATAGACCGACAAGACAATTGCAGTGACCCGCTGCGAGAGCCAGTCGCGCATGCCGTAGTGCGCCCCGACCACAAGTCGTCTGGGTCCAAAGTTGGTTGCTGATGGCATTAAATAACCCCGAAGATTGAAAGCCAAGCAAGCGCCGAGACAAGCAGGCTTGCCGCCATGAAGCCCTTGGCGATGGTCGGGCTCGCCTCTTTGCTAATTCCGATGTGGACGTCGTTAATAAGATGACGAATCCCACCAAAGAAATGGTGAATGAAGGCCCAGGCGAGACCACAGTAGATGACCTTCACAACCCAGTGGCCCGAGAGTTCGGTGAGTTGCGCGTAACTGAGCTCAGAAGTGAGGCTCATATCGAACAACCAGACAATGAGGGGCAGGGTTAGAAACATTCCCGCCCCACTAATGCGGTGGAGGATGGACATCACCCCGGCCAGAGGGAGTCGATACTGAACGATCTGTGAGACGTGGATGTTAC
Organism: Pseudomonadota bacterium; assembly: GCA_046048075.1. Lineage (GTDB taxonomy): Bacteria > Pseudomonadota > Gammaproteobacteria > Burkholderiales > Burkholderiaceae_A > Hahnella. The sequence goes on along the minus strand of JBJOGU010000010.1, from coordinate 39 downwards.
GAAACTCGGGCCGCCGCTTGGAAGCAAGTTCGGGCATGC
>JBJOGU010000009.1:0-4099 GCA_046048075.1 Pseudomonadota bacterium | reverse complement strand
GGATCGCGTCCCCCGCGTTGGAAGTCTTCTGGGCGGGTGCGGAAGCTGCGTTTGGCATCGGGCTGCCGACCGTCGGTGGTCACCACCACCTGGTCGCCTTTCAGGAAGGCGGCCGAGACGCCCACCGCCGAGTGCAGCAGGCCGCCGGGATCGTTTCTCAGATCAAGGATGATGCCTTTGACCGGCTGCTTGGGGTTGGACTGCGCCGATGCCAATTGCTTGTTGAGGTGGGTGACGAGGTTCTCGACGGTCTGCTCCTGGAACTGCGCGATTCGCACATAGGCATAGCCTGGGGCGACCCAACTGGATTTCACGCTCTGGACCTTGATGACGTCACGAACGATGGTCAAGACAATTGGTTGGTTGACCCCCTTGCGAGAGATGGTCAGCTCAATAGAGGTCTTGGGCTTTCCGCGCATGAGCTTGACAGCGTCTGACAAATTCATGCCCTTGGTGGCCTTGTCATTGATTTTGATGATCAAATCGCCCGCCTTCACGCCGGCCCGATCGGCGGGTGTGTCTTCAATGGGCGAGACCACCTTCACAAACCCGTCCTCGACACCGACCTCGATGCCCAGGCCCCCAAACTCTCCCTGGGTGCCCACCTGAAGCTCTTTGAAGGCCTCTGCGTCCAGGTACGCCGAGTGTGGATCTAGGCCGGACAACATGCCGCTGATTGCCTCGGTGATGAGCTTCTTGTCTTCAACGGATTCGACATAGTTGGATTTGATCGCGCCGTAGACTTCGGCGAATTGCCTGAGCTCATCGACGGGCAACGACAGCTTGGCCTCTCGTTGCGCAAGGGCCGAGACCCCCATGCTCAGCAATATGCCGCTGATGACACCGCTGGAGACCCAGCCGATTATTTTGAGTCGAGGATGAATCTGTCCGCTCATATGCTTGTCGCCTTCACGAGTTGGCCGATTTTAGGGAGCGCCCCTGGTTAATCACCGCATTCATCGCCGACTCAATCTCCGAGGGATCGGCGAGGTAGCGACGGGACTGAAGATGCAGATGATGATCGAATTCCATCACCATGGGCTGGGCGGTGGGAATATTTAAATCGATGACCTGGTCGTCACTCAGGCCTTCGAGAATTTTGATCAGGGCTCGAAGCGAGTTGCCGTGGGCAGTAATCAGAACCCGCTGCCCTGCCTTAAGGGCAGGCTCCACTCGACTCCGCCAAAAGGGTTCCACCCGGGCCACCGTATCGGCGAGGCACTCCGAGGTAGGCACCTCATTGGGTCCGAGATGGGCGTAGCGCGGGTCGTGGCCCTCCCAGGCGGGGTCGTCCTTGCCCATGGCATCGGGCCGCACACTGAAAGAGCGTCGCCAGATCAGCACCTGGTCTTCCCCGTGGAGGCGGGCGGTCTCGGCCTTGTTGAGCCCAGCGAGGGCGCCGTAGTGCCGTTCATTGAGCCGCCAGTCCTTCTCAATGGGAATCCACATCTGGTCAATCGTGTCGAGGGCAATCCAGCAGGTTCGAATGGCCCGCTTCAGAACAGATGTAAAGGCAATATCAAAGGCAAAACCATGTTGCTTGAGCAGAAGTCCCGCGCGCCGGGCCTCCTCGCGCCCAGCCTCGGTCAGGTCGATATCGACCCACCCCGTGAAACGATTCTCAAGATTCCATTGGCTCTGTCCGTGCCGAAGCAATACAACGGGCGCAGTCATGGCAAAAGGGTCCTAGGCAATTTGAAAGTGCCCCCATTCTATAATCGCGGCTTACTTCTCAACGCCCTTGCGCAGGAAAAACCACCGTGGAGTTTTTCGTCGACAACATTGTTCTGGTGATTGCCGCCTTTGTGAGCGGCGCCCTCTTGGTATGGCCTCTGGTGGTTAAGAACACCCTGGCCAAAGAGATCAACACCTTGGCTGCCACCCAACTCCTCAACTCGCGCGATGCCCTCATGGTGGATATTCGTGAGCCCAGTGAGCATTCGCGGGGTGTCATTCCGCAGGCCCGGCTCATTCCAATGTCCGAAATGGCGTCCAAGAGTGCGGGTCTTCTCAAGGAGTGCGAATCCGGCAAGGGCGGTGCCAAGCCGGTGATACTGGTCTGTGCCAGTGGTCGCCGAAGCAACTCGATGGGCCGGCAACTCAGAAAGCAAGGCTTCCCAGAGGTCTACAGCCTAGAGGGCGGCATCGATGCCTGGAAGCAGGCCGGCCTACCCATCTCTTCCAAGGTCAAGGCATGAATAAAGTTCTGATGTACACCACCGCAGTCTGTCCATTCTGTCAGCGTGCAGAGATGCTCCTTAAGCAACGTGGCGTGGAGGAAATCGAGAAGATCCGCGTCGATCTCGACCCGAGTCTTCGAGAGGCGATGATGGAGAAAACGGGCCGCCGAACCGTTCCGCAGATATTCATCGGCGAGACCCATGTGGGCGGCTTTGACGATCTCGCAGCACTTGACCGGGCCGGTGAACTCACCGGCCTGCTTGGCAATTAATTCGAAAGGTTGATATGAGCGAGACCACTGCCGCATCCTCTGGTTCATCCACTGCTGAGGAGCAGGCCATCTTTAATCTTCAGAGGGTCTACCTGCGGGATTGCTCGCTTGAGATTCCGAATGCACCACAGGTCTTCATCGACGCTTCCGAGCCGCGGCTGGAGTTTCAGATCGATACCAGCGACCAAGAGCTTGGCCAGGACCTCTCCGAGGTCAGTGTTCGCTGCACGGTGACCTGCCGTCTTGGAGAGAACATTGGATTCTTGGTCGAGGCCACCCAGAGTGCGATTTTCGAGATCAAGGGTGTGACCGAGGAGCAGCGAATTCTGCTCAAGGGCATCTCATGCCCCAACATCATTTATCCCTATCTTCGGTCGAACATGGCCGATCTTGTCCAGCGCTCGAGCTTCCCCCCGGTGCACTTATCCGAGATCAATTGGGAGGCCTTCTTCCAACAAAAGATGTCTCGGCTTGGGGCGGCAGCCGAGCAGAGCAATGGCTCCGAGTCCGGCATTATTCTTCCGCAGTAGGCTGCAGTGACCATATCGGCCGGTGCTCCCAACGTTGCGGTTTGGGTGCTCGGGGCCGGCGCCTGGGGCACGGCATTTGCGTTGCGCTTGGCCCAGCGCGGTCGTGGCGTTCGAGTGGGCCTCTGGGGCCGGGATCCGGAGCAGATCCTTGACTGCCAGGCCCAGGGCGAAAACCTTCGTTATCTTCCCGGGCATCGACTCCCAGAGTCCCTGGTCCTTTTCTCTGCGCTTGAGCAAGCACTTGCAGAGTGGCGCCGCAACCCGGGCCCAAGGCTATTGGTCTTGGCAACACCGGTTGCGGGGCTCTCCGAACTGGCCGAGCAGATTCGCGCACGATTGGGGGCGGCCCGGGCGGGCGAGGGTTTGGTATGCCTCTCGAAGGGCATCGCCAAGCAGGACAATCGCCTGCTTTGGCCCTCCACCATCCTCTCCACCGCGATGCCTGGGTGGCGCTTCGGGGCCCTAAGCGGGCCGAGTTTTGCCGACGAGGTGGCCAGGGGCCTGCCTTTCGCCCTCACCCTTGCGAGCAAGGACATCGACTGGGCCAGACAGACCGCCAAGCACCTGCATGGCAATGGTCTGCGCATCTATTCTAGCGCCGACCTCGTGGGCGTTGAACTCGGTGGGGCAATTAAGAACGTATTGGCCATCGCCGCAGGCGCCCTCGATCAGTTGGGTCTTGGAGCCAATGCCCGCGCGGCCCTGATCACCCGGGGCCTGGCCGAGGCGGCTCGACTGGGCCGTGCCCTTGGTGCCCAGCCAGAGACTTTCCTTGGCCTTGCCGCCTTGGGTGATTTGGTTTTGACCTGCACAGGTGATCTGTCTCGGAATCGTCGCGTGGGCATGGGCCTGGCCAAGGGGGAATCGCTCGAGCAGGTATTGCGATCGCTGGGTCATGTGGCCGAGGGGGTTCGAACTGCCCCGGTCTTGCTTGAGTTGGCTGGGTCCTGCGGTGTCGAGGTGCCCATCACCGCGGCAGTCAATCAGGTGCTTGACGGTCGCCAGACGGTGGTGGAGGCCATCGAGGGCTTGATGGCCCGGGGTGCGGTTGACGAGACCAATCTCTAGCCGTGCCCGCAAAGGGCTCCGGCGAAGCCCAATTGCCGCCAGGCTTCGT
>JBJOGU010000008.1:0-3069 GCA_046048075.1 Pseudomonadota bacterium | reverse complement strand
GGACCACGGTACCGCATTCGACATTGTTGGGCGGAACCTCGCCAACCCTTCCTCATTAATCTGCGCGATTGACCAAGCATGCAAACTACTCTCTATTCCGAACCAATTGCCATACTGAGTGCAGGCGGCACATTTGAGAAAATCTATGACCCAATTGAGGGGCAGCTGCGGCTTCCGAAGAACAGCCAGCTAAGCCGGTGGGCCCAACAAGCACGTCTACATTGTGTCTATCGAACTGAGGAGGTCTTGCTGAAAGACTCCCTCGACATGGACAACGCTGACCGGCGTCTTCTTTCGCAGAGGGTTGCCCAAGCAGAAGAGGGCCACATCGTTATCATCCACGGCACCGACACCATGACCGACTCTGCCCAGGTTCTAGCCAAGCACCTTCGCCCGGAACAAGTCGTTGTCTTGACGGGCGCAATGGTGCCCGCCTCGCTCGAAGATTCTGATGCCCTCATCAACTTAGGCAGCGCACTCGCTGCGGTGCAACTCCTGCCCCCGGGCCTCTGGATTTCTATTCAAGGCCAGATCTTTAGCGCCTTGAATGTTCGGAAGAACCGCTCGCTGGCTCTCTTCGAGCCTACTTCCCAATGCAGAAGCTAGAAAAGATTACGCCCAACAAGTCATCCGAATGAAATTCGCCGGTAATCTCCCCCAACTTTTCTTGGGCGAGACGCAATTGATCTGCGGCCAGTTCCCCCGAGGCGCCGATCAGCGGCACCGCAGACTCCACGAGTCTGAGCACCTCCACGAGCACCACCAGGTGACGCTGCCTCGCAGAAAACACACTCCCCTCGGATGAGGCGCCTGCGAGGAACGCCCCGAGCGCCTCGATAAAGCCAGCCAGCCCACGTCCATCCGCAGCGGACAGATAGAAATTCCTCGCCGCCCTACTGTTGTCAACGCTCTCCATTGGTAAGTCCTCGGGCGCGACCGACTCAAAGGCATCGAGCTTATTCCAGACCACCCAAATCTCTACATCCCTAGGGAGAGCCGCTAGGGCCGAACGCTCAAACTTCGAGGCGTCGCTTGAGGTGAGGTCTCGAACCCAGATCACAAGGTCTGCATCCTCCATGGCCTCCTGACTGCGAGCCACACCGATCTTCTCTATGGGCTCATCGGTTAAACGAAGACCCGCTGTATCAAGCACCTTAAGGCTATGGCCTGCCACACGGATTTGGTTGGCAAGCCGGTCGCGCGTTGTCCCAGCCAACTCACTGACGATCGCCAAGTCCTCATCGGCCAGAGCGTTAAAAAGAGATGACTTTCCCACATTGGGCTTGCCAACCAGCACCGCCTGTCGGCCCCGAAGTGCCTCAACGCCGCGCTGGGCCGAGGCAAGACAATCCCTCAACTGCTCATCGATCCATCGAAGCCTCGCCAGCAAATCTTGTTCTTGTAGATGTGCAACCCCCTCCTCGTCGGGAAAATCCAGACAAGCCTCCAGCCGAGCACGCGCCTCAATGATGAGTCCTTGAATCTCGCCTATGCGACTAGAAAAACGGCCCGTCATTGACTGAGCCGCAGCCCGAACAGCCCCGCGGCTGCCCGCCGAAATGAGGTCCGCAATGGCCTCGGCGGCCGTTAAATCAAGCTTTCCATTGAGGAAAGCCCTTTCTGAGAACTCTCCTGGTCTGGCCAATCGCAGGGGCGTCTCATCACTGGCGCACATCAAGCACTCCTCGAGCAACCAGGACATAGCAACAGGGCTGCCATGACCCTGAAACTCTAAAACGTCTTCCCCAGTGAAAGATGCCGGCCCCTTGAAAAGTATGACCAGGCCCTGATCGATGAGATCGCCATTGCTTGACCGAAAGGAACGCAAGCTCGGTACGCGAGGCTGGAGGTCCCCGCCGCAGATACGCCGTGCAAGGGCTTCGCAGATAGGTCCTGACACCCGAACAACGCCCACCGAAGATTGCGACTGGGGAGTCGCCGCAGCAACAATGGACTCCCCCTTCATGCTGTCAGCGAATTAAATCGACACGTTCATGCGCTTCATGATCACCCACTGCTGCGCAATAGACACCACGTTATTGATAAGCCAGTAAAGCACCAGCCCCGCAGGAAAGAAGAAAAAGAAGACCGAAAACACCAACGGCATAAACAGCATCACCTTGGCCTGAAGTGGATCGGGGGGAGCGGGGTTCAGTTTGGTCTGAATGAACATCGTGATGGCCATCACGATTGGCAATATGTAAAAAGGGTCTGGAGACGAAAGGTCGGAGATCCAGAGAATCCAAGGCGCGTTTCGCATTTCAACACTGGCGAGCAAGACCCAATACAACGCGAGAAAAACAGGTATCTGCACCAGCACGGGCAGACACCCGCCCAAAGGATTGATCTTCTCTGTTTTGTAGAGCTCCATCATCGCTTGATTAAGTTTGGCCTTGTCGTGGGGATAGCGCTCTCGCAATGCCATCAACCGAGGGGCCACCGCTTTCATCTTGGCCATCGAGCGATAACTGGCCGCAGACAGAGGATAGAAAAGCAACTTAATTAATATGGTGAGCAAAACAATCGCCCAACCCCAGTTTTGAACCAACTTATGCAACTGCTCAAGAAGCCAATAAATTGGCTTGGAGAGAAAAGTAAGAAACCCGTAGTCCACCACCAGATCGAGCCCGGGTGCCAACACCTCAAGGGTTCTTTGGGTCTGAGGACCGACATACAGGAGCGCTTCGTGGGTCTGCTGCGCCCCGGGTGCAATCGGGCTAAATGATTGAATAAGGCCGGCGGTATAGAGGTTCTCGCCGACCTTTCTTGTGTAGAACTCTCTTGGGGCCTCGTTCTTGAGCACCCAACTCGAGACGAAATAGTGTTGAACAATACTCAACCAGCCATCATTGGCCTGGCGAACATAGTCTTGCCGTCCTTTCTCGATATCGGAGAAAGAGACTTTCTGAAACTTGGCTTGCTCCGTATAAATGGCGGGACCTGTAAAGGTCTGATAAAACTGGCTCTCACCCGGCGCAGCATTTCCAGTTCTAAGAAATTGCAGGTAGACATTCGGCGCGATTGCATCGGCACCCGTATTCAGAACCGTATGTTGAACCTTCACCGAAT
>JBJOGU010000007.1:0-3120 GCA_046048075.1 Pseudomonadota bacterium | reverse complement strand
ACGTAGCGGCCTTGGTCGGTGTCCACAAAGTAATTGGTGTTTTCAATTCCCGCGGAGATTCCCTCGAAATGGCGCAGTGCCCCGAGATCGAACTCGGAGAGCAGGGCGCAGACGTCGCCCCTCTCAAGAGTGGTGAAGACAGCCATGGTCCTCGGCTTGTAGGGTTAGATAGCAGCGAACAATCGTCTAGTCCTGTTCGCCCTCGAAGGCCTCTTCCCGTTTTTTCCGGATGGCAGGCAAGAGCATCAGGATGATGAGCAGGGCCGCGATGCCGAGCAGAGTCGCTGAGAGCGGTCGATCGAGCAATACCCACCAGTCGCCTCGCGAGAGAGTGAGTGCTCGACGCAGATACTCCTCCATCATTTCGCCCAGGATGAATCCCAGCAGAAGCGGGGCAGGCTCGCATTTCCATTTCTTGAAGTAATAACCAAGGATGGCGAAGGGAATGATCATCATCACTTCCCAGACGCTGTTGTTAATGCTGTAGGCGCCGATGCAGCAGAAGATAAGAATGGCGGGATAGAGCAGGCGGTAAGGCACCTGCAGGAGCTTGATCCACATGCCGATCAGAGGCAGGTTGAGGATCACCAAAAAGAAGTTTCCCACCCACATCGAGACGATAAGCCCCCAGAAGAGGCTGGGGTTGGCCGTCATCACCTGGGGCCCTGGCTGCACATCGTGGATCATCATCGCGGCAACCATCAGTGCCATCACGGGTGTGGTGGGGATGCCGAGTGTGAGCACTGGAATGAAGGAGGTCTGTGCGCCGGCGTTATTGGCGGATTCAGGACCGGCAACCCCTTCAATGGCCCCCTTTCCAAATTCCTCCGGGTGCTTGGAAATTTTCTTCTCGATTGCATACGAGGCGAAGGAACTGAGAATCCCCCCGCCGCCGGGAAGAACGCCGAGGAATGATCCGAGCATGGTGCCGCGAATGACTGCTGGCGCGGCCCGGCGGACATCTTGCTTGGAGGGGACCAGGTCGGTGACTTTCTCCTTGAGAAGATCCCGGGCCTCTTGGGCCTTGAGGTTGTAGATGATTTCGGAGAACCCAAAGAGGCCCATCGCGATGACCGCGAACTCGATGCCATCGATGAGTTCGGGCACACCAAAGGTGAAGCGGGCCACACCGGAGTTCACATCGGTGCCCATGAGACCAAGCAGCAATCCAAGCACCACCATGGCCAGGGCCTTCACAAAAGAGCCGTGGGCCAGGACCACTGCTGCGATGAGGCCCATTACCATCAGAGAGAAATATTCTGCGGGGCCGAACTTGAATGCCAGTTCTGCCAGTGGCGGTGCGAAGGCGGCAATCAGAAAGGTGGCCACGGTGCCGGCGAAGAATGAGCCCAGCGCAGCCGTGGCGAGCGCAAGCCCCGCCTTGCCTTTGCGGGCCATCTGGTAGCCGTCCAAGGTGGTGACGACCGAAGCTGACTCACCCGGGAGGTTCACCAGAATCGCGGTGGTGGACCCCCCGTACTGGGAGCCGTAGTAAATGCCGGCAAGCATGATCAGGGCGGTGGAAGGGTCGCCCATCTTGTAGGTGATAGGCAGCAGGATGGCGATGGTGGCCAGTGGGCCAATACCCGGGAGAACGCCGATCAAGGTGCCAAGCAAAACACCGGCAAAACACCAGGCGAGGTTGTTGAGTGTGAAGGCGGTCTCGACCCCGATGGCGAGATTGCTGAGCAGGTCCATGGCGTTGCTTGTCCTTTCTTAGCTCAGGCTGGGCGGCCAGATGGGGAAGCGCATTTCAAGTCCGATGCGAAAAACCAGGATGCAGCCCACGGTGAGAATGAGAGCCATCAGAATTCGCTCCCTCCAACTGGACTCGGGGCTCGCCAGCGAGCCCAGTAGGATGAGGAGTGGCGCTGCGATGACAAACCCCGCTACCGGAAGGAGTTGGGCAAACAAGAAGACGCTGCCCACAATGAGTCCTAGGCCGCGCCAGTCTGTGGCGTGGATTGGTTCATCGTCGGTATTGGACCTCGCAAAGGCCAAAATGCCGATGAAAAGGCCGAGTCCGATCTGCAGGATTGCGAGGATGGTTGGGAAGAAGGCGGGTCCCATCCGACGGGTAGTCCCCATGTTGTAGTCCTGAGCATAGATCAGAAACAGCAGTCCAAAGCCAACAAACATGAGGGACGCGAGAAGGTCTCGCTTGTTGTAGAGGGTCATTCGGGCCATCCTCTGCGGTGGGGATAGGCCTATTATGCGCGAGGCCACCGCCGGAGGGCCCGCCGGGATTTTCTCGCGGCCTTTCCATTAAAATCGGCGGTCCACGACAAATCACCTGGAGAGACGCCCAGTAGGCTTGGGCCCACTGAATATGCCTGCGGATCAGACTGCAAAACCAAAGTCGATGAGCGTGACAGAGATTCGTCAGCGTTTCCTGGACTTCTTTGCCCATAATGGCCATGCCGTGGTGCCTTCGAGCGCATTGGTGCCGGCAAACGATCCCACGCTACTCTTTACCAATAGCGGCATGGTCCAGTTCAAGGATGTCTTCTTGGGCCGAGAGAAGCGTGCTTACAGTCGGGCCACGAGTTCACAGCGAAGTGTCCGTGCAGGTGGCAAACACAACGATTTAGAGAACGTGGGCTACACGGCCCGGCACCACACATTCTTCGAGATGTTGGGCAATTTCTCCTTTGGTGATTACTTCAAGCAAGATGCCATTCGTTATGCCTGGACCCTGCTCACCGAGGTCTATGGCCTGCCCAAGGAGCGTCTCTGGGTCACGGTCTATCAGGACGATGACGAGGCCTATGGCATTTGGGAGAAGGAAATCGGTGTCCCCGTTGAGCGGATTGTTCGGATTGGTGATAACAAGGGGGCGCGTTATGCCAGCGACAACTTCTGGCAGATGGCCGATACCGGCCCCTGCGGCCCCTGCAGCGAAATCTTCTATGACCATGGCCCGGCAGTCTGGGGAGGGCCACCGGGCTCGCCAGAGGGCGATGGGGATCGCTACATTGAGATTTGGAACCTGGTCTTCATGCAATACGACCGAGACGAGAAGGGTGTTCTTACTCCTCTTCCCAAGCCTTGTGTTGATACGGGAATGGGCCTGGAGCGGATTGCCGCGGTGCTCCAGGGGGTTCACAGCAATTACGAGAT
>JBJOGU010000006.1:0-2861 GCA_046048075.1 Pseudomonadota bacterium | reverse complement strand
GTTATAGCGGCCCACCCCGAAGAGTGGGCCGGTGGGGGATTACATATCCATGCCGCCCATGCCGCCCATACCACCCATGCCGCCGGGCATGCCGCCGGCAGCGGGCTTGTCGTCGGGGGCCTCGCCGATCATGCAGTCGGTGGTCAGCATCAGACCGGCCACAGAGGCAGCGTTCTGAAGGGCGGTGCGGGTGACCTTGGTGGGATCCACGACACCCATCTCGAGCATGTCGCCGTACTCACCGGAGGCGGCGTTGTAGCCGTGCGCACCCTTGAGATCCAGGACCTTGGCAACAACAACGCTCGGCTCTTCGCCGCAGTTGGAGACGATCTGGCGCAGGGGCTCTTCAACTGCACGCATCACAATCTTGATGCCGGCCTCTTGGTCAGAGTTGTCGCCTTTTGGCTTGGCCTGGTTGCGCGCACGTAGAAGTGCCACGCCACCACCAGCCACAATGCCCTCTTCGACGGCGGCACGGGTTGCGTGCAGCGCATCCTCGACGCGGGCCTTCTTCTCCTTCATCTCCACCTCGGTGGCCGCACCCACACGGATGACCGCGACACCGCCGGCCAGCTTGGCCACGCGCTCTTGCAGCTTCTCTTTGTCGTAGTCGCTGGTGGCTTCTTCGATCTGGGCACGAATCTGCTTGACGCGTGCATCGATATTCTTCTTGTCGCCAGCGCCATCGATGATGGTGGTGTTCTCTTTGGCGATCTCGACCGTCTTGGCCTGGCCCAGTTGGGTCAGGGTCGCCTTCTCGAGGGTCATGCCGGTCTCTTCGGAGATGACCACACCGCCCGTGAGAATGGCCATGTCTTCGAGCATCGCCTTGCGACGGTCGCCAAAGCCAGGGGCCTTCACGGCCACGGTTTTGAGGATGCCGCGGATGTTGTTGACCACCAGTGTGGCGAGTGCCTCCCCTTCGACGTCCTCTGCAACGATGAGCAGCGGACGACCGGACTTGGCCACTTGCTCGAGCACGGGCAGAAGATCACGAATATTCGAGACCTTCTTGTCGTGCAGGAGGATGAATGGGTTCTCGAGGACAGCAACCTGCTTCTCGGGGTTGTTGATGAAGTAAGGCGAGAGGTAACCACGGTCAAACTGCATTCCCTCAACCACGTCGAGTTCGTTCTGCAGTGACTTGCCATCTTCGACGGTGATCACACCCTCCTTGCCCACCTTCTCCATGGCCTTGGCGATGATGTCGCCAATCTCGCTGTCGGAGTTCGCGGAAATCGAGGCGACCTGCGCGATCTCTTTCGAGGTGGTGCAGGGCTTGGAGATCTTCTTGAGTTCCTCGGTGATGGTGATCACGGCCTTGTCGATGCCACGCTTGAGGTCCATGGGATTCATTCCCGCTGCCACGTACTTCATGCCCTCGCGGACAATGGCCTGTGCTAGGACTGTGGCGGTGGTGGTGCCGTCACCAGCATTGTCAGAGGTCTTGGAGGCCACCTCTTTGACCATCTGCGCGCCCATGTTCTCGAACTTGTCTTTGAGTTCAACTTCTTTGGCGACCGAGACACCGTCCTTGGTGACTGTTGGCGCGCCGAAGGAGCGCTCGAGAACCACGTTGCGGCCCTTGGGGCCAAGGGTGACTTTGACGGCGTTGGCCAGAATGTTGACGCCGTTGACCATCTTTTGGCGACCGTCGTCGCCGAATAGAACTTGCTTTGCAGCCATTTAAATTCTCCTGAACAGATTGGGTTGAGAGGAAGTTCGCCGAAGCGTGGTCTTACTCAATCACGGCCATGACGTCGTCTTCGCGGAGAACAAGAAGTTCTTCGCCATCGACCTTCACGGTCTGACCGGCGTATTTGCCGAAAAGAACGCGGTTGCCCACCTTCACATCGAGGGGGCGCTGTTTGCCGTCTTCCTGGATCTTGCCGTTGCCCACGGCAATCACCTCGCCCTGGTCGGGCTTCTCGGCGGCGTTGTCCGGAATGACGATGCCCGAGGCGGTGGTTCGCTCCTGGTCAAGACGCTTGACCACCAGGCGGTCGTGCAGGGGACGCAGTTTCATACTTATTCGCTCCATCAAAAAAGGTTGCAGAAATAGGGACTTCTAGCGATGAGGACACCTTATTAGCACTCACTGCTATTGAGTGCTAATGGTAGGGGCTCGGCAAAGGTTTTTCAAGGGCCCTTCATGTGGCCCTTGAAAAAAAACCATTCAATTTGGGGGTTTGGGCCGCCCGTCTGCCCCTGAAGCCCCGGGGTGGGGCTGGATTTGGGTGGGCTGGGGCGGATGGGGTGGTTTCATCGGACCGAAGCAGCGCTTCGGCCCGCGCAGTGAGGGCCTAGCCTGCGACGAAGCGTGACTGCTTCTCCAGGAGGGTCTGGCAATCGATGCAGCGGATTTTCCCGAGCTTAAGCCGAGCCGAGACAATCTTCTCAGCGCAATCGATGCAGTGGACCCCATCGAAATCGGGGCTCGTCTCGGGGGCGATCTTGCGACGCGCCACCTCCAGAGCGTCTTCGTTGAACTGGGCCTCGATCGCCGAGGCTCGGTCATTCTCGTCGGACAACTCGAAGTAGTTTTCGTTTTTTTCTAGTGCCATGATTCCTCCTGGGCGTCGCGGATAATAGACGCTCGGGCGCCACAATAACATCGAGAGAGAGTCGACCCTAGATCCCATGAGAGGTTCCAAAAAGATTCTTGGCGCATTCCTGCTTAGTTTGGGTGTTGGCACCCACTACTCGGCGCTGAGCCAGGATATGACGGCATGGGGCAATCTACCCCTGCAGTTTTTCGAGTCCCGCGGGGTCCCGGCCGATGCCGTTGGAATATCGATTGCGGTTCTTAAATCAGGGGAATTACGGGGGCCACCCACCTGGCTCGAACATCGGGCGCGACA
>JBJOGU010000005.1:0-3759 GCA_046048075.1 Pseudomonadota bacterium | reverse complement strand
TGCGCGACTCGAAGAGGTTATCGGCAAGACAACGCCTCACCCTGAATCAACGAATTGTCGATTCGGCCTTGGCCTTCGGAATTGGCGAGGCCAGCGTGGAAGAGATCGACCGCCTCAACATTCTCCAGGCCACGTTCTTGGCAATGCAACGTGCGGTCCGAGAATGTTTGAACTCTCTGAGTGGAATCGATGACACCCGAAAGGGTATGTCGATCAAGCCAATTGGTCTGAATACGGATTCATTTGAGCTGCTGGTCGACGGTCATCTTAATCCCCAGCGATGGCTCGGTGAGGGCTGGCCGTGGCGAACTCAGACGGTGATTCGAGGTGATTCTCTTATTGCAGAGATTTCAGCGGCCTCCATTATTGCGAAGGTCCATCGAGACCAGCAAATGCAGGCCTTTGCGAAGGACTTCCCTGGTTATGGTTTTGAGTCCAACGCGGGCTATGGAACGGCCGCCCATCTTGAGGCACTCAGGAACTTGGGCCCATGTTCGTTGCATCGTCGAAGTTTTGCGCCGGTTTCAGCCCATATTCATTCGCAGACCTAGGGGAGACTGTGATGCCTCTCCAGCGGATTGAATCGAGAAAGAATCCCAGTATTCAGGCCCTGCGAAGCCTCGTCAGCAGTGGGCGTGCCCGCAGGGAAGCGAGAAGGTATTGGATAGAGGGGCGTCGTCTTGTCGAGGCATTCTTAGCAAGCGAGTTAGGGTTGCAAGGCCCAATGAGCGCAATTGAGACATGCTTTGTCTCGGACTCATTTGTCGCATCCCACCCGGATTGGATTGATTTTTCAGCGCTCGACACCGACAAGGTCTGTCTGCTGAGCGATTCGGTGTTTTCAAGCTGTTCTGGCTTGGAGAGTCCCGATGGCATTGGGCTCTTGGTCAGACAAGTGCAGGAGGGGCCGGGGTTGGCGAGCGCGAGCGCCGCACTCAGCCAGGACTTTCTGGTTCTTGATCGACTCCAGGATCCGGGCAACCTTGGGTCGATGATTCGATCCGCATGCGCTGCCTCCCTGGGAACACTCATCACCTTGATTGGCTCGACCGAGGTCTTTTCACCCAAGGCACTTCGTGGGGGGATGGGTGCTCAGTTTGGCATGCAAGTATTTGAAGGCGTTGAGCCGGCTACCCTTCTGAACGCCGTGCAATCTCATCCCTCGCGACCGATTCTCATTGCTGCTGCTGCGCCGAGTGGTGGAGGGGCCTCTCTCTACGCTGCCTCCACTCAATCCATTCTGGCAGGCGATCGACCCGTTGGATTTGTTTTTGGCCAAGAGGGCGGGGGTCTAGACCATGACTGGGCGAGATCCTCCAGCATTGCGTTGGTCAGCATTCCGCAGAGCGACTCGGTGGAGTCTTTGAATGTGGCCGCTGCTGCCGCCATTGTTCTCTTTGAGCGGCGTCGGCTTAGGTTATCGCGCTAGGGCTAGGGTATTGAGAATGGTTGTGGCGATTTCCTCAATCGATTTGGTCGTGGTCGATAGCCATTGAATGCCCTCCCTGCGCATCATGGTCTCTGCGGCCCCCACCTCGTAACGGCAGTTTTCCAGGGTTGCGTAGCGTGAACCCGGCCTTCGTTCATTGCGAATATCCGAAAGCCGAATCGGATCAATCGTAAGACCAAATAGTTTCTGCATATGGGGTCGAATCGCAGATGGCATCGCATCTCGCTCGAAATCCTCGGGAATCAGGGGATAGTTGGCAACTTTCAGGCCATATTGCATGGAGAGGTAGAGGCTGGTTGGTGTTTTACCGCTTCGAGAGACGCCAATCAAAATGACATCGGCCTGGTCGAGGTTGCTAGTGGCCTGCCCGTCATCATGGGCCAGCGAGAAGTTGATGGCCTCAATTCGGTTTCTGTAGGCCTCCGAGTCTGTCGCATTGTGAAAGCGGCCAATGGTGTGGTTGGATTTGACCCCGAGCTCCCGCTCGAGCGGCTCGACAAAGGTCGCGAATAGGTCGAGATGGACTGCTTTGGCCAGGCGGATCCGGGCCCCAATGGTTGAGTTGACCAGGGTGGAGAAGACCAGCGGGGGCTTGCCATCGGATCGCCCCTGTTCCTCGATAACCGCTTTGGCCTCATCGGCCTTATCGGGAGAGTCGACAAAGGGCAGGCGCCGATGCCGAAATTTTAGGCTGTCGAATTGAGCGAGCACCGAGGTGCCCAGGGTTTCGGCGGTGATGCCTGTTCCGTCTGAGACAAAAAACACGGTCCGACCCGCGGCTTGGACACTGGTCATGGTATGTCGACTCTCCAAAGGGGGCTTCGGGATAACCCGGTAAAATTCGGTTAACTACAAATTATTCACATCTTAGGAGAAGTTTGATGTCTAACACGCAAGCCAAGGGGGGCGCCGCAGTTCTGGCCGAACGTCTTGTTATTCCGTTTGAGGAGTTGCGGATGCAGGATGTCGAGGTGGTGGGAGGGAAAAACGCCTCGCTTGGGGAGATGATCAGCCAGCTCTCGAATACCGGCGTGAGGGTGCCGGGCGGTTTTGCCACCACCGCCCATGCCTTTCGGTTGTTTCTTCAAAGCGGTGGGCTTGAGCAGCGAATCGCGAAGCGGCTTGAGTCACTCAACACAGAAGATGTGCGGGCATTGACCGCCTGCGGTGCAGAGATTCGCCAGTGGGTGGTGGACACGCCACTCCCGGCGGAGTTGGAGAAGGCGGTTCGGCAAGAGTTTGAGCGCCTGAGCAATGTGGAGGGTACCGAGGCCAGCTGGGCAGTGAGATCGTCTGCGACGGCCGAGGACCTTCCCGATGCCTCATTCGCCGGGCAGCAGGAGACCTTCCTGAATGTCATCGGCATCGACGACGTCCTCGAGAAGATTCGACATGTGTTCGCCTCTCTCTACAACGACCGAGCGATTAGCTACCGAGTTCACAAGGGTTATGCCCACAGCAACGTCGCGCTCTCGGCGGGTATTCAGCGAATGGTGCGTTCGGATCTCGGTGCGGCGGGGGTGATGTTCACGATTGATACGGAATCGGGGTTTGATCAGGTGGTGTTTGTGACCAGTTCCTATGGGCTCGGAGAGACCGTTGTGCAGGGCGCCGTGAACCCAGACGAGTTCTATGTGCACAAGCCCATGCTCAAGGCTGGCAAGATGCCGGTGATTCGCCGCCAGATCGGCAGCAAACTCATCAAGATGGTCTTTGCCACTGCTCAGGAGCGTGCGGAGACTGGGCGCGCTGTGAAGACTGTGGATGTCGCCATCGAAGACCGCAATCGTTATTCCCTGAGCCAAGAGCAGGTCATTGAACTGGCGCAATACGCGCTTACCATCGAGTCTCACTATGGCCGTCCGATGGACATTGAGTGGGGCCTAGACGGGCGCGATGGAAAGTTATTCATTCTTCAGGCCCGGCCAGAGACAGTGAAGTCTCAGCAGTCAGCCACGGAGAAGCAGCAACGTTTTACCTTGAAGGGGCAGGGCACTGTGCTCGCCGCCGGCCGCGCCATCGGTCAGAAGATCGGATCGGGCCCGGTGCGCGTGATTTCGGATTCCTCTGAGATGGAGCGGGTTCAGCCGGGTGATGTGCTGGTGACAGACATGACGGATCCCAACTGGGAGCCTGTTATGAAGCGGGCCTCGGCCATTGTGACCAATCGTGGTGGCCGTACCTGCCACGCGGCCATTATTGCCAGGGAGTTGGGAATTCCTGCGGTGGTTGGATGCGGCGATGCGACCGACAGGGTGGCCGATGGTGGCACGGTCACGGTCTCTTGTGCAGAGGGCGATGAGGGACAT
>JBJOGU010000004.1:0-3188 GCA_046048075.1 Pseudomonadota bacterium | reverse complement strand
GCAACGATCTCCAGGTCGTGTCGCTTGCCCCCCTCGTAGTGGGCACGCAAGACATTGCGGCCAATGCGGCCGTAACCATTGATTGCTACGCGAAAAGCCATGAACTACTCCTTGCCAATATGTGAATTTATGAGTGACTGAGCACGATCTTAGCCGTCTCCACCACGGCCTCGGCGGTCAGCCCAAAGAGCTTGAAGAGTTCACCGGCCGGGGCAGATTCACCAAACCGATCCAACCCCATGACCGCGTCGGGCTGGTACTTCCACCAGCCATCGGTCACACCCGCCTCGATCACCACCCGCGGCACCCCATGGGGCAGCACCGACTCTTTGTAGCTGCTGGGTTGTTGATCAAAAACGGTGGTTGATGGAACCGAGACCACCCGCACGCTGATCCGCTGGCTGCGCAGTTGACCGGCGGCCGCCATGGCGAGGGAGACCTCCGAACCGGTCGCCATCAAGACAATGTCTGGCTTGGAATCGGATGACAGCACATAGCCGCCCTTGCCCACATTCTTGGCCTGCTCCGGAGAACAGATCTGGGGTGGCAGGGCCTGTCGAGAGAGCAGCAGCGCTGTCGGACCAGTCTTGTATGAGAGTGCAGCCTGCCATGCCACAGCGGTCTCCACCGCATCGGCCGGCCGCCAGACATGAAGGCCAGGAATAAGTCGCAGGCTCGCCGGATGCTCCACGGGTTGGTGGGTGGGCCCATCCTCGCCCAGGCCAATTGAGTCGTGGGTAAAGACATGGATGACCTGGCGCTTCATCAGCGCGGCCATGCGAATCGCATTGCGGCTGTAATCCGAGAAGGTGAGGAAGGTGCCGCAATAGGGGATGAAGCCCCCGTGCAACGCAATGCCGTTGCAAATGGCGGCCATGCCGAACTCCCGAACGCCGTAAGAGATATGACGACCCGCGGTCAGGGCGCCCTGTCGATCCACCGAGAGCGACTCCACCCCTTTCCAATTGGTGAGGTTGCTGCCCGTGAGGTCGGCCGAGCCACCTAAAAAGGCGGGCAGACGAGGGCCCAGATCATCCAAGACCATCTGCGAGGCCTTGCGTGTTGCGACATTGGGCATCTGCTTACAGAACTCAGAGATGAGTGCCTGATTGCGCGCCTCAAAGTCCTTGGGGAAGCGCCCCGCGAGGCGATCGTCGAGTTGCGTGGCCAGTTCAGGATGGGCCGACGCATAGCGCTGCCAGAGAGCCTTCCATTCGGACTCCATCTGGGCGCCGCGCGACTTCGCACTCCAGGCCTGCCCAACATCGGATGGAATCTCAAAGGGAGCATGGGGCCAGTCGAGGGCACCCCGGGTCAATGCAATCTCCGCCTCGCCCAGCGCCTCACCGTGGGCCTTGGCCGTGCCCACGCGATTGGGCGAGCCCTTGCCAATCTCTGTCTTGCATATGATGAGAGTTGGTGCCAATCGGCCGTTGCATCCATTGACTGCCCAGCCTTTGGCCCTCTCGATGGCCTGGCTCACTGCGGAATCGTCGTGGCCATCGATGGGCCCAATCACGTTCCACCCATAGGCCTCAAAGCGCTTGCGTGTGTCGTCTCGAAACCAACCATCAATCTTGCCGTCGATCGAAATGCCGTTGTCGTCATAGAGCGCAATAAGTTTGGAGAGGCCCCAGACACCGGCCAAGGAGCAGGCCTCGTGGCTGATGCCTTCCATCAGACAGCCATCACCCAGAAATACATAGGTGCGGTGATCCACGACATTCATGCCAGGCCGATTGAACTCGGCCGCCAAGAGTCGCTCGGCCAGTGCCATGCCCACCGCGTTGGTTATGCCCTGCCCCAAAGGGCCCGTGGTGGTCTCCACACCGGGAGTTACGTCGATCTCGGGATGACCCGGGGTCTTGGAGTGAAGTTGCCGAAAACGTTTGATCTCACCAATGGGAAGGTCGTAGCCAGTCAGGTGCAGCAGTGCGTACAAAAGCATGGACCCGTGGCCATTGGAAACCACGAAGCGGTCGCGATTGGGCCAGCCGGGATTGCTGGGGTTGTGCTGGAGGTGGTCTGCCCAGAGCGCCACAGCAATCTCGGCCATACCCATGGGCATGCCGGGGTGCCCCGAGTTGGCGGCCTGGACCGCGTCCATCGATAAGGCCCGAATGGCATTGGCCATCTGACGGCGCATGGGAGCAGGTGTGCTGGCTTGGGTAGACTGGCTTGACATGATTAGAGAATCCGGCGGGCAGTGAGGAATAGGGATTCTACTGAGACCACCAACCCTAAGACCAATTGATGTTTCTGACCATTATTTCAAAGAAAAACTGAAGAATTAGCCCGACCCATGCAGATTCGACTCTTCCATAGCCCGTTGGCCCAGGGGCCCTGCAGACTCTCCGAGGAGGCCTCCCATCATCTTGTTCGAGTGCTTCGCGCCGAAGAGGGACAAGCCGTTGTGCTCTTCGACGGACTGGGCAGCGAGGCCGAGGCGCAGATTTTGGAGCCCAATCCAAAGGCCTGCATGGTGGAGATCAGTGCCATCAAGACCATCTCGCGTGAATCGCCACTTCAAATCACTGTGGTTCAAGCCCTCTGTCTGGGCGACAAAATGGACTGGGTCGTGCAGAAGGCCAGTGAACTGGGTGCCACCTTGATTCAACCGCTTGCGGCCCAGCGCAGTCAGTTGAAACTCGAGGGCCCTCGACTCGAAAAGCGGCTTGCCCACTGGCGCGCAATCGCCGAGGCCGCTGCCGCCCAATGTGGGCGCAATGCGGTTCCAACCATTGCGCCTCTGCAGCGCTCGGCCGATTACTTCGCAACGATTGCGGAGGGCATCGGCAGAGAGGGCGGCGAAACCATTGAAGACATTCCACTTGGCGAACAAGGGCGCCCGGGCCGGCGGCCGACGCGCTGGATCCTCGATCCATTCGCATCGGAGTCCTTGGGCCAGGCCCCACTCTCGAATTCCCTCACCATCGCCATCGGGCCGGAAGCTGGCTGGACAGACGAGGAGGAGTCCCAGGCACAACGTGCAGGGTTCATCCGGATTCGATGCGGCCCACGCATCCTTCGCACTGAGACGGCCGCGGCAGCGGTGCTCGCCGCCGTGGCCGTGCGCATTGGTGAATTTTAATGAGGGCCCTAAAAGAGGGCCCTATCTCCCCGCGAAGCGTCCTGCCTCACTAGACGGGGCTCACTGCCCAACTCGCTGAGTTGGCGTGTTTCACCGT
>JBJOGU010000003.1:0-4181 GCA_046048075.1 Pseudomonadota bacterium | reverse complement strand
CTCACACTCTCATCCGCCGTCCAGAAGTCTCTTCCTAGTGTGCTGCAAGACCTGCCACCGAGCGTCGACTTGCAGGTCGCCAACGATTACTCCGTTTTCATCGATCGCTCGATTCGTGCGGTGATCATCACCATTCTCGAGGCGGTTCTGCTCGTGGGCCTGGTGGTGTTTGTGTTTCTCAAAAGCATGCGGGCCGCCATCATCCCGATCGTCACCATTCCGGTCTCGCTCATTACGGCCTTTGGTCTCATGTACGCCATGGGCTTCTCGGTCAACACGCTCACGCTGCTCGCCATGGTTCTCTCGATAGGCATTGTTGTCGATGACGCGATTGTGGTGCTCGAGAATATCTCTCGGCACATTGAAGAAGGCATGAAGCCTATTGCTGCGGCCATTCAGGGCATGAAGGAGATCAGTTTCGCGGTGGTGGCCATGACCCTCACGCTCGCAGCGGTATTTGCGCCCATGGCTTTCTCTTCGGGTCGCACGGGTCGGCTCTTTACAGAGTTCGCTCTCACACTCGCGGGTGCGGTCCTTGTCTCTGGCTTTGTGGCCCTGACACTCTCGCCCATGATGTGCTCGCGACTGCTGGGTCGGAAGCCACCTTCTCCCGAGCAGGATCGCTGGCGCTGGGTCCACGAGAAACTCGACCGCTTTGATGTCTTCTTTTCGGGGCTCGCGGCCCGTTATGCAACCTTACTGACTTCAATCATCGATAACCGCCGTCTCATTGCGATGGTCGGTGCGGGCGTGGCGATCGTGGGGATCGGTTTTTTCCTTCTGGTGAAAAAGGAGCTCACCCCGGTGGAGGACCGAGGCTTCCTTGTCTCTATCATCTCGGCGCCACAGGGCAGTTCCATCGATTACACCGCTCGATACGCGCTTCGGCTTGAGGCCATTTTCGAGAAGGTCCCTGAGGTCGACAAGTTTCTCGTCATTGCAGGCACTCCCACCGTGGATAAAGGTATTGCCTTTCTCCGTCCCGTGCCTTGGGAGGACCGCAGCCGAAGCACGCAGGAGATTGCCAAGCAGATTCAGCCGCAGGCCCTCTCTATCCCCGGGGTGAATGCCTTTGTTGTAACACCGCCCTCGCTCGGACAAAGCGTTCGGTCGCAGCCGATCGAGGTGGTCGTTCTCTCGTCTGCAGAGATTCCAGAGATGGCAGCGGTCACTGAGCAGTTGCGTCAGGAGTTGCTGAAGAATCCCATGCTGCAAGGGGTCGATACCGATCTTCAGATCACCAAGCCGGAGTTTCGACTCGAGGTGGACCGAGAGCGTGCGGCCGACCTCGGCGTGCAGGTAGAGGCCATCGGCCGCACTCTCGAGACACTCCTTGGTGGCCGACAGATCACTCGTTTCAAGCGCGGCAACGAGCAATACGATGTGATTGTTCAGCTCTCGCCCGATGGCCGCAGCACGCCCGACGACATCCGCTCTCTCTATGTGAGGGGTCGCGATGGCCAGTTGGTATCACTCGCAAGTCTGGTCCGAGTCTCCGAGGCAGTTGCTCCGCGCGAACTCAATCACTTCATGCAGCAACGGGCCGTGACCATCACCTCCAACCTGGCCCCCGGGGCCACACTCGCCGAGGCGCTCGACTCCATTGAAGACGCCGCCCGACGGGTCTTGCCCTCGGATTACCAACTTGATTACAACGGTCAATCTCGCGAGTACCGCGATTCGCAGTCCACCATCGTCTTTGTTTTTATCTTGGCCTTGCTTTTTATCTACCTTGTACTGGCCGCCCAGTTTGAGAGTTTCGTCTACCCGTTGGTAATTCTGGTGACCGTCCCATTGGCGCTGGCCGGCGCACTGCTCACCATCTGGCTCACCCAGGGCTCGCTCAATGTCTATTCGCAGATTGGCCTGATTGCGCTCATCGGATTGATCACGAAGAACGGCATTCTGATTGTTGAGTTTGCCAATCAGCTGCGAGAAGAGGGGCTCGATATTCTTGGTGCGACCCTCAAGGCGACATCGCTCCGTTTTCGACCGATAATCATGACGACCATCTCCACCGTCTTTGGTGCGCTGCCCCTGGCATTGGCCTCGGGCCCGGGTGCAGAGAGCCGGCAGGAGATTGGCTGGGTCATTGTCGGGGGCATGAGTATGGGAACCATTCTCACCCTCTTTGTTCTGCCAACCATCTATGCCTGGGTAGCCTCATGCGAGTCGTCGTTCTCGACACGGAAACAACCGGCCTAAGAGTCGAAGATGGCCATCGCATTATTGAGATTGGCTGTCTAGAGTTAGTCAATCGTCGCCCCTCGGGTCGGCGCTTTCATGAGCTCATCAATCCCGAGCGCGAGATCGAAGCTGGGGCCACCGAAGTCCACGGGTTCCGGCTCCAGGATCTCGAAGACAAGCCCGTCTTTTCAAGTGTGGCCGATCGATTTATCTCCTTCATAGAGGGTGCCCAGATTCTCATTCACAACGCGCCTTTCGACACGGGCTTTCTCAATGCAGAGCTCGCTCGAATGGGTCGACCGCCGCTTGAGTCGATTGCGGCCGAGGTCGTCGACACCCTACGAATGGCCAGAGATCTTCATCCCGGTCAACGCAACTCGCTCGATGCCCTCTGCCAGCGATATGGCGTGAACAATGCGCATCGTCTACTCCATGGCGCTCTGCTCGATGCAGAACTTTTGGCCGAGGTCTGGCTCGCAATGACGCGCGGGCAAGACAGCCTCGATATTCAAGTCTCCCGAGGTGATGCCGATTCTGAAGCGAATGCCATTGACTTGGCGGCCTTGAATCTTCCTGTGGTGGAGCCCAGTGCAGAGGAGTGGGCCGCCCACGAGAGGATCATGGACGAGATTGCCAAGGAATGTGGTGGCACCCCGATCTGGCGTCGGGAGCCCTCGCAAAAGGGCCAAGACCCCAGCGAGGCGGCCGCGTGAGTTCGCTTCAATTGACCCTCCAGCGGGCCGGGAAGAGCTATGCGCTAACGGCCGAGTCCGTGCTTCGGGTCGTCCCGATGTCGCAGGTTGAGTTGCTCACGATTGGCTCACTGGCCACCGGCATCGCCGCGGGCTATGCCGTGGTGGTTCGCGAGCCGGACACCACCTATACCGCCGAGCCGGAGGAGGTGCGTCGGAGCCGAGGTGGGAGTCTTCAGGGCAGACCCGCCGACTACCTGGTGATAACAAAGTCCAATGGCGATCTGCGAGAGGCCTATTGGGCAGATCGAATAGACTGGAGTTCCGATGAGCCTGCCTAGTTCCGACGATCCTCTTTTCAACGATGCAGCCGAGCGTCTGAATTTCAGAGCCAAGCGCGCGCATCGGGTGCTCCTTGCCTCGGTGGTCTGTCTTCTGGCGGGCCTTGGCATGCATGCAACCAACACCTATTGGCTGCCACCGCAGACGGGGGCAACGGGCCTTCACGCCAGTTTCTGGATCTGGCTGGGAGGCACCCTGCAGTCTTTGGCAGAGCCTTCCTTGCGTGCCATACGGATCGTGGATGGGTGGATGTCCACTGGTGTTCCGGGTCTTGTGATCTGGGGCCCAATTGCCTTGTCAGTGCTCTTGGTCGCCCTCATTGACCTTGCCTTGGTGGCCGTTGCGGTTCGGCGCCTCTTGGCCAGTCGGCCGGCGCCGGGTCATTTCGTCGCGCCGCATTTGGGCGGCGTGAATCTCAGTGGCGACCTGGCTGCGCCTCTCGTCGAGTCGAGTGCTTCGGGGTCCGAGCCCACCCTTTCGACGGCCTCATCGATTAAGGTCGAGGGCGGGTCCGCCGCGGCTAGCGCCCAGGCTACTTCCGAGTGCAGTGCAGCCTCTGCGTCGGGTTCGAACGAGACTTCGGCAGAGGCCACAGCCGCCGCCCCAACCCAGACCGCTTCAACGTCTTCCGACTCGGATACCGCCAAGCCACTACCCAGCACCATCGAGGAGATGGAGACCAGTCTCTTTGATTCAGAGAAGGTCCTCGAGCAGGCCCTCTCCGACCTCAAGGAGATGCGACAGAACGTGCTCAATCTCAGTCTGGACCCAGATGGCCCCAACCGAGAGGAAGACCTTGCCGAGGCCCGTGCGGCGCTCGACCGCACAGAAGAAGCCCTGGCCAAGGTCCGGGGCCAGCAGCATTCCATGATTGCTGGGCTCGTTAACGTATCTCGACATGTCCGTTAACCAGGGCGTCACCGAGGCACTCGATAGCCTTCTTGCAGGTTTGGACAGCCT
>JBJOGU010000002.1:0-17745 GCA_046048075.1 Pseudomonadota bacterium | reverse complement strand
TGGAGCAGACCTGGAGCGATGACGATGATGCGCTCGAGAAGTGGGCTGCCATGCGCAAAGATGCGTCATCGCTCCTCGAGCGGCAGACCTTCTCAGCACTCCTGCGAGTGGTGGCGATTCTTCGGGCCCGACTGGGTGGGCTTTCAAGCCATCAGGGTCTACTTCGGCGTCTTGCGCATGGCATTGCCCTTGAGCCTCTGGCCAGTCGCATGATTGGCGAGCGAGTAGGGGAGTTGATCCAAGCCTATGCGCCAGACCTTGGTTTCCGTCAACTGCCCCCTCAGGTGTCGCCAATCGTCTTGAATACCAAGGGTGCCTCGGCCTCGGGGAAAAGCACGCTACGCCTTAAGCAACGAGAACTCGTTCAGCGAATGGGCGTGGACTGGGACGACTTTGCTTTGATCAGCCCCGACATTTGGCGCAAGTACCTTTTGGACTATGCGAGCTTAGAGGGCGAGGCGGCTAGGTATGCAGGCAGTTTTACGGGACTGGAACTCGAGGCGATTGACCGCAAGCTCGATCGCTATATGGCGAGCAAGGCAGAGCAGGGGCGGATGACCCACCTGCTGATTGACCGTTTTCGGTTCGATAGTTTCGCGGTGGACTCCAACGAGGCCGGCAGCAATCTACTCACTCGCTTCGGCAGTCGCATCTTCATGTTCTTCATGGTGACGCCACCCGAGGAGACCGTGGTGCGTGCCTGGTACCGGGGGCTTGAGTTTGGTCGGTTTAAATCTGTCGATGACCTGCTCTCTCATAACATCGAGGCCTACACCGGCATGCCCGAACTTTTTTTCACCTGGGCCCTGTCGACGGATCGCGAGGTCCAATACGAGTTTCTTGACAACTCGGTGCCAAAGGACCATCGACCGAAGACCATTGCATTTGGACGCAATGGCCGTCTCTTTATTCTGGATGTCTCGGGCCTCTTGAACATCTCGCGCTATCGACGGGTGCAGGTTCAGGCGAAATCCCCAGCCGATGTGTTTCCTGATGCCGAGCAGATGAGCGTCGACCACAACCTTGAGTTCTTGCGTGACTGCATTGACCGAATGCCCGAAGTGATGCTGCTCGATTCGAAGACTGCGAGGGCCTATGCACATTTTGTTGCTGGCGCATTGGTGTGGTTTGACCACGAGTGGTTTGCCGGCCCCGGGGACCCAGAGGTGAGGGAGGCCATGTCCCACTGGATCAAGCCCCAGGACAACCCAGCGATTCGGGACGAACCCGCCACGCTTGAGATGGCGGGTAGCTGGCGTGAGGATTCGAGCGCCATCGATATCGCGGCGAATACGCTGGGTGACTGGGCTCGGTAGTAACCCTAGTTTTTCAGCGGCCACCACCTCATTCACCCATGGGTTATCCCGAGTGCTGGCGGGGCTTTATTGATGTTGATCAAGAAATAGTTGCAGTGCGCTTACAACCCATGCACCGATTGACTTATTCTTTTCATGCACCCGCATTCAGGGTGGTTTTTAAAAAATTAATATCGGAACAGGAGCAACGAATGACGTCATACAAGGTACCCACGATCGCTCGCAAGAGCATGTTGAAACTTGCAATGGTGGCCGCTGCGGTCGCGGTTCCCTTCGGAGCCTCCGCTGCATGGCAGCCCAGCAAACCAGTTGAATTCATCATTCCTGCCGGTACAGGTGGTGGTGCGGACCAGATGGCCCGATTCATTCAGGGCATTGTGGTGAAGCACAACCTGATGAAGCAGCCCGTCGTGGTTGTGAACAAGTCCGGTGGTGCGGGCGCCGAGGGATTCCTCTATATGAAGGGCGCCAAGGGAGAGCCACACAAGGTCATCATCACGCTCTCTAATCTCTTCACGACCCCAATGGGAACGGGGGTTCCGTTCAACTGGAAAGACCTCACACCCGTCTCGATGCTGGCCTTAGACCAGTTCATCCTCTGGACGCATTCGGACGACCCCTACAAGTCGGCCAAGGATTACACCGATGCCACCAAGAAGGCGGGGGCCGGTGCAATGAAGATGGGTGGCACGGGGGCCAAGCAGGAAGATCAGATCATCACCGTGGCCATTGAGCAGTCCACGGGGGCCAAGTACACCTATGTGCCATTTAAAGGAGGTGGTGCAGTCGCCACCCAGTTGGTTGGCAAGCACATCAACTCCACTGTCAACAATCCGATTGAGGCAGTCTCTCATTGGCGTGCGGGCAGTCTGCGCCCCCTCTGCATTTTTGATGCAAAGCGCAGCGTCTACACCAAAAAGGTGACCGGCACGCAGGCATGGTCTGATATTCCGACCTGCAAAGAAGGCGGTCTCGATGTCACCTACCAGATGTTGCGTGGCATCTTCACCACCCCGGGTGCATCGAAGGACCAGGTTGATTTTTATGTGGATCTCTTCAAGAAAGTGGCGGCCACCCCCGACTGGAAGGAGTTCATGGAGACCGGTGCTTTCAACGCCACCATGATGTCTGGACCGGAGTTTGTGAAGTGGCTTGAGCAGGCCGAGGCCACCCACAAAGATTTGATGACCAAGGCCGGATTCATGGCCAAGTAAGGTTCTTCTCGTTTCGCCAGGCCCTCGGAGGCGACCTGAAAGAGCATTCAGGGCGCCCCGGGGCCGGTTCCAGGTCCCTCTCTGCCTGGAATTTCTTCCCAGAAAGCTCAAAGTTGTTTTGTCGTTGGTAGACGACGACCCCCTTGCGCATTCGTTTGTTTAACTGATCTGAAAGGTCTTTTCGATGAGTCAAAACCAGTCAGCCGAGTCCGACGTTAGTCTGGTCTCCACAAGAAGAATGGAGATCATCACAGCGCTCGTTCTTGCCGCCCTTGCTCTGCTTGTTGTTTGGGATTCGAGTCGCCTTGGTGCGGGCTGGGGAGACCAGGGCCCCGAGGCGGGATTCTTTCCTTTCTATGTGGGACTCCTCTTATTGGCATCCGCGATCGGCACGATGGTCTATGCGCTCTACTCGAAGGCCGGTAAGGCAGTGGGTGACAAGCCCTTTGTTATGAAGAGCCAGTTCAAGTCGGTTTTACAGGTATTTATTCCAACAGTGGTCTACGTGTTTCTGATGCAGTTCATCGGCCTCTATGCCGCGCTATTTCTATACATCTCCGCTTTCATGATGATCAATGGAGGGTACAGGCTGGTGAAGGCCTTGCCTTATGCCGTGATTGTTCCAATCGTCATCTTTGTGATGTTCGAAATCTGGTTTCTCGTGCCGCTTCCCAAGGGTCCCATCGAGGCGATGCTCGGTTTCTAAGAACAACAACATTTATTCCATGGACAGGAGTTAAATTGTGGAAGAGTTAAATGCACTAATGGGGGGAATGGCTGTCGCTCTCTCTCCCATCAATGTGGCGCTGATGTTTGCCGGTGTGTTTCTTGGCGTGTTGATGGGTGTGCTGCCCGGATTGGGCGGCGCCAACGGCATTGCCATTTTGTTGCCAATCACTTTCAGCATGGACCCTGTTTCCGCAGTGATCATGCTCTCCTGTATCTACTGGGGATCCCTCTTCGGTGGGGCCATTACCTCCATCTTGTTCAACATCCCGGGCTGCTCCTACTCGGTGGCGACCACTTTCGATGGCTATCCAATGGCCAAGAAAGGTCTCGCGGGAGAGGCGCTAACGACCTCGTTCACCGCCTCATTCATTGGGGCCTTTTTCGCGGTGTTGCTCATCACGTTCTTGGCGCCGCTTATCGCCAAGTACGCGCTCCGATTCGGCCCCCCCGAGTACTTCGCCATCATGGTGCTTACCTTCGCCAGCTTTATGAGCATGGGCAAAGAGGCTCCCATTAAGGTCATTGCTTCCATGATGGTGGGTTTTGCTCTCGCCTGTGTTGGTATTGATGTGGTTACTGGGCAGTTACGCCTCACCTTTGGAACCACGGAGTTGATGCGTGGCTTCGAGTTTTTGATCGCTGTGATCGGAATGTTCGGTCTTGGCGAGATTCTCGTCTCGATGGAGGACGGCCTCAAGTTCCAGGGTGTCGAAGGCAAGATCGATGGGAAAGTTGTTCTCAAGACTTGGAAGATGTTGGGCAAGCACTGGGCCAACTTTGCACGCTCGATGGTCTTTGGTGCCTGTCTGGGCATTGCGCCTGCAGGTGCAACCCCGGCATCCTTTGTGGGATACGGAATAGCCAAGAAGTTCTCGAAGAACGGGGACAAGTTCGGCACGGGCGAGATCGATGGTCTGATTGGTCCGGAGACCGCAAACAATGCGGCGGGTACCGCAGCGCTCTTGCCCATGCTGACTTTGGGCATTCCTGGCTCACCCACCGCGGCGGTCTTGCTGGGAGGCTTAATGATTTGGGGCCTGCAACCCGGACCGCTTCTCTTCAAGGAGCAGCCTGATTTCGTCTGGGGGCTCATCGCCTCGATGTACCTGGGCAATCTGGCCGGTCTGATTGTCTGCCTGACCACCGTGCCGCTTTTCGCCGCGATCCTTCGGGTGCCGTTCACCATCATCGCGCCGATTATTCTGGCGGCTTGCTCGATCGGCGCCTTCACAGTGGCCAGCGCCATGGGTGATGTCCTCTATATGCTCATCTTCGGCATCGTGGGTTATGTCTTGAAGAAGCTGAAGTACCCGCTTGCCCCAATGGTTCTAGCGCTCGTATTGGGCAATGGCGCAGAGAATGCGTTCCGACAGGCCATGCTCATGTCAGACGGGAGCTTGGATATTTTCTTTGCCAATGGAATTGTCGGCACCATTATGAGCCTGGCGATTTTCATGGCCCTGCTACCGATGGCGACTTGGGCCTACGGTAAGTTCGCGAGTGGCAAAGGTTCCGCCTCGTCAGCCACCGCGGGTTAACTGGAACTGGTTGAGAATAAGGAGAAAGATTAGAAATGCCAGTCATTGCAATGAATCAGGAGATGGCCTCCCTCGGCAAGGATGTCGCCGAGGCCCTGGCCAGTGAGTTCAAGCTCGAGGTGGCCAAGAATGAGGTGGTCGATCATGTGGCCGGCCACATCCCCATGCCCTCGAGTCTGGTGCGTCGAGTGATTGAGGGTAAGGCGGGTTTGCTCACCCGAATGACCACCGACGGCAAGGGCGTCTCAAACTACGTTTCGGAGGCGGTCTTTGAACTCGCCACCAAGGGCAATGTGGTAATCCGCGGGTGGGGGGCGACCTACCTTCTTCGCGAAATCCCCCACATTCCCTGCATTCGGGTCTGTGCGCCGATGGAGCAACGAATCGAGTGGCTTAAGAGGCGGCTCAATACCGATGACGCCGACCTCTGTCGCGAGGAGCTCGAGCGCAGTGATGCGGCCCACATCAGCAATATGCAGGGTCGATTCGGCGTGACCTGGGGGGACCCCCTGCTCTACGACATGGTGCTCAACACCGCTCGGCTCTCGGTCGATGCCTGTGTGGGCCAGGTCAAAGCGCTTCTTGCGCGGCCGGAGTTTAAAGAAACGCCCGAGTCTATCCAGAAGGTGAAGGACCTCTCACTGGCGGCCCACATCAAGGCGGCACTTCGTCAAGATCAGGAAACCGCCTCGGTCAATGTCATGATCACCGCCTGTCAGGGTGCTGTTCAGCTCAAGGGGATGGTGGCCGACGAGTTCGAGATCAAAGAGTCCGAAAGGGTTGCCAAGGCGGTATCGGGCGTCAAGTCCGTGGCCATGGACCTCAAGGTCATCGGGGGGCGTCGGTAGTTCGCGCCCCCATTCACCAGGAGTTCTCTGAGTTTTGTTGACCCGCGTCAGGAGACCGACGCGGGTTTTTCATTTCTACATGTATTCGCATGGCAGAATAAAGCAGTCAGTTCAAAAGAATTCTGGGGTTTGGGTGCCGACTCAAGCCAATAGAGTCAGAGTCAGGGAGGCATCACCATGGGTGTGAAATGGGTTCGGTTTGAAAAGTCGGGCATGACCGGATTTGGTTGCCTGGAGAGCGATCAGATTCGGGTTCACATGGGCGACATGTTTGCCCATCCCAAGGCCACCGGAGAGACCGTGGCCGTGTCCGATGTCCGCCTAATTTGTCCGGTGGAGCCCACCAAGGTGGTGGCCTTATGGAACAACTTCGCGCAATTGAGTGCCAAGCTCAACCTAACCAAGCCGCCAGAGCCGCTCTATTTGCTTAAGGCGCCCAATAGTTTTAGTGATCCCGAGGCGGTTATCCCCAAGCCAGCCGCCGAGGGCAAGGTGGTCTTCGAGGGTGAGCTGGGCATTGTTATTGGCAAGAGAGCGAAGGCGGTCTCGGTCGCAGAGGCCGATGAAGTCATTTTCGGCTTCACTATTGCAAACGATGTCACCCACTCAGACATTCTCTTTCGCGACAGTACCTTTCCTCAGTGGGTACGCTCGAAGGGCTTTGATGGCTTCTTGCCCATGGGGCCGTGTATCGCCACCGGGCTGGACGCCAAGACGCTTACGGTGAAGACCGTACTCAATGGGGATGTCCGGCAGGAATACCCAATTGCCGATATGCACTACTCCGTGCAGGAGTTGGTCAGCCTGATCTCGGCGGACATGACTCTCATGCCTGGAGATGTCATCATCTGTGGAACATCCGTTGGCGTCGGGTCAATGAAGCCCGGTAGCGATATCTCGGTCGAGATCGCCGGTATAGGGGTTCTGCGCAATCGCTTCGAGTGATTCAGCAGCCCTTCTTTAAATAAGCCTGGGAGGAGATAACAATGAAAATTGCAGTGATTGGTGCTGGAGCAATTGGTGGACTGGTGGCGTGTAAGCTGGCCTTGGCGGGTGAAGAAGTCACCTGCATGGTTCGAGGCAAGAACCTGGAGGCCATCCGGGACAACGGCCTGAAACTCATTATGGAGGATGGCACCGAGCACATCGCCAAGAATGTGAAGGCCTCCAACAATTACGACGAGGTGGGGCCTCAAGACATTGTCATTCTCTCGGTGAAGGCCCACCAAGTGGCCGATGTCGCAGACGATCTCAAGAAATTGCTCGGCCCGAAGACCGTGGTGGTGACCATGCAAAACGGCATCCCCTATTGGTATTTCACCAAGCATGGCGGCCCCTACGAGGGCACCCAGGTGAAGTCGGTTGACCCCTCGGGCGATGCCATCAAGAAGATCCCGGCCGATCATGTCTTGGGCTGTGTGGTTTATCCCGCCTCGGAGTTGGTGGCACCGGGCGTGATCCTTCACGTCGAGGGATTGCGGTTCCCCGTGGGCGAACTCGACGGAAGCATGAGTGAGCGCGCCCAGATGGTCGCCGACTGCTTCACCAATGCCGGCTTCAAGAGCCCCGTGCTTGACAACATTCGTGCAGAGATCTGGCTCAAGCTCTGGGGCAACCTCACCTTCAACCCAATTAGCGCGCTCTCACACTCAACCCTCGAGGCCATCTGCCAGTACCCGCTCACGCGTCAGTTGGCGGCCGACATGATGACCGAGGCCCAGACCATCGCCAACAAACTGGGCATTACATTCCGTGTCAGCCTGGAGAAGCGCATTGAAGGTGCAGAGAAGGTGGGTGCTCACAAGACGTCGATGCTCCAGGACATCGAGGCCGGTCGCAGTGTGGAGATCGATGCCCTGGTTGGGGCGGTGGCCGAACTCGGTCGACTCACAGAGATCCCCACGCCCCATATCGACACGGTCTATGCATTGGTGAAATTGCTTGAAAAGGTCACCCAGGAGCATCAGGGCTATGTCAAGATGCATTTCCTGAACTAAGGGGACACCCCATGCGCCGCCAACGAAATGCCCGAGTGATCGCCACCCTCGGCCCCGCCAGTTCGTCTCCTGAAATGATTCAGGCGCTTTACGAGGCAGGAGCGGATGTCTTTCGCTTTAATTTCAGCCATGGCACCCATGAAGACCATCGGGCCCGCTATGAGGCGGTGCGTGCAGTTGAGAAAAAGATGGGCCGCCCCATTGGAATTCTTGCGGACCTTCAGGGGCCCAAGCTTCGGGTGGGGGTTATGGCAGAGGGCAAGGCGGTGCTCGCCACTGGTGGTGAATTCACTCTTGATAACGACCCAACACCTGGCAATTCGAGCCGCGTCCACCTCCCCCATCCGGAACTGTTTGTGGCGGTAGAGCCTGGCCAGTCGCTTCTTCTCGACGACGGCAAGCTTCGGCTCCAAGTGCTCAGTAAATCGTCGACACAAATTAAGACCAAGGTGATCACCGGAGGGCCACTCTCTGATCGTAAGGGCGTGAATGTGCCGGATGCCATCCTGCCGATTCCTGTGCTCACCGAGAAGGACCGTCGCGACCTCGATTTCGCCCTCTCACTTGGTGTGGAGTGCGTGGCACTCTCGTTCGTGCAACGTCCAGAAGACCTGCATGAGGCCCGCCAAATCATTGGCGACCACGCCTTGCTCATGACCAAGCTCGAGAAGCCGCAAGCCATGGACCACCTCGATGAGATTGTTCGTCTCTCCGACTTGGTCATGGTGGCCCGGGGCGACCTTGGGGTGGAACTCCCTCCCGAGCGAGTGCCCATTGCTTCGAAGCGAATTCTTCGGATGTGCAGAGAACAAGGCAAGCCCACCATTGTTGCCACCCAGATGCTCGAGTCCATGATTTCTGCGCCCACACCCACAAGGGCGGAGGCCTCCGATGTGGCTCATGCCATCTACGATGCGGCCGATGCCGTTATGCTCAGCGCCGAGTCAGCCAGTGGCCAGTTCCCGGTTCAGGCGGTTTCGATGATGGACCGAATCATTCGAGAGGTGGAGTCCGATCCGCTCTATCGAACCCTTATCGATGCCCAACCGCCCAAGGCACTCCCCACTGCGGCCGATGCGATTTGTGCCGCCCTTCGCGGGGTCACCGAAGTGGTGGGGGCAACAACCACGGTGACTTACACCACCTCGGGT
This sequence comes from Pseudomonadota bacterium, assembly GCA_046048075.1. Classification (GTDB taxonomy): domain Bacteria; phylum Pseudomonadota; class Gammaproteobacteria; order Burkholderiales; family Burkholderiaceae_A; genus Hahnella. The sequence goes on along the minus strand of JBJOGU010000002.1, from coordinate 8,952 downwards.
GCCACCAGCCTTCGCGCGGCGCGTCAACGGCCCACGGCACCTATTCTCTGCATGACCCCAAGCCTTCAAACCGCACGGCGCATGGCCTTCGTCTGGGGCGTGCATGCCAAGATCGTTCCCGACGTGGCCTCCGTCGATGAAATGGTGGACGCCGCCAAAGCGATGTCGGTGGAGGAGGGCTTTGCACAGCCCGGTGACAAGATCGCCATTACAGCGGGAATGCCATTTGGGAAACCCGGCACCACGAATCTGCTTCGGGTGGCTTCGGTCTAGTGTAAGAAGGGGGTTGCCCAGCGCTCGGCGCTCGGCGCTTACATCGATGGGCGGTGAATTTTCCCCGCCTGCTTGAGTCGACTCAGCGTCTCTGAGGAAATGTTTAGGTAGCTGGCCAGTTCCTTTTGGGGCAGTTTGTCGACCAACTCCGGATGCTTTCTAAGAAACCTCTGCACGCGCCCCGGGGCATCGAGAAGATGCAGAGTAATGGTGTGGGCCATGATCTCGCTCATCAGTGACATTACTTCGTAATTGAAGCTTGCCTTCAGAGGCGGAATCTTCTCCATGAACTCTACCCACTGTGGTAGCGCAAGCTTGGCCACACGCGCCTTGGTCACGGCAACAATGCTGTAAGGGGTGGGTGTCTGCAATCGCCATGCTGCGTAACTGGTCTCCATGTCCCTGGGCTCGGTAAAGCGAAGGATCATGCGCTTGCCCTTGGGGTTGGTGACCACGCGCTTAAGAATGCCGTCGAGGAGAAAGTACTGCTCCATTTCTTTCACCCCTTGATGCAGAAGGAACTCTCCTTTTTGGCGATCCACAATCGAGAGCTGTGCCTCTAGCTCGGTCAGGTCTGCCTCGCCAAGGCCCTTGAGCACTATGTTCTGTCGAAGTTGAACCCGAATAATGTTTCGTTCCGGGTGGTTCGCGATCGTCGTCATATAAGCGTAAACCCGATATGGGAGAGGGGTCGAAAGCCCGCCCGGCGCCGAAAATTCCAAGAAAATTGACGCTTGTCAATGCTCTGCCACGGGATGAATTCCTATCATAGCGCTGTTGCTGGACAAGGCGTCTGGCCCCGAATTTCCGAGCATTCCTGCTGATTGTGAGAACTGAGAGAGCGTATGACAAACATTTCGGACGTGAACAATATTTCCAGCGGTGTGGAACTCACCGACGGCTTTCATCTGGTCATTGATGCCCTCAAGCTCAACGACATCGATACCATTTTCGGTCTCCCAGGCATCCCCATCACCGACCTCACCCGCATGGCGCAGGCCGAGGGAATGCGAGTGATTTCTTTCCGCCACGAACAAAACGCTGGCAATGCGGCAGCGATCGCAGGCTTCTTAACGCAGAAGCCAGGCATCTGCCTCACCGTCTCTGCGCCTGGTTTTCTCAATGGCCTTACAGCCCTGGCGAACGCAACAACCAACTGCTTTCCCATGATTCTCATCAGCGGCTCGAGTGAGCGCGAGATCGTGGACCTCCAGCAGGGCGACTACGAAGAGATGGACCAGCTGGCCATCGCCAAGCCACTCTGCAAGGCGGCCTTCCGCGTTCTGCACGCAGAGGATATCGGTGTGGGCGTTGCACGCGCCATCCGCGCTGCTGTCTCGGGCCGGCCGGGTGGCGTCTACCTCGATCTGCCCGCTCGCCTCTTCTCGCAGACCATGGATGCCGCCGCTGGCAAGGCGTCGCTGATCAAGGTGATCGACGCCGCCCCTCGTCAGATTCCGGCCAAGGATGCCGTGGACCGCGCCCTTGGGCTGCTCAAGGCCGCCAAGAAGCCGCTGATTCTTCTTGGCAAAGGTGCGGCCTATGCGCAGGCGGATGCTGAAATCACTGCCCTCATCGAGAAGTCTGGTATCCCCTATCTGCCGATGTCCATGGCCAAGGGGGTTTTGCCGGATACCCACGATTTATCTGCGGCCGCCGCGCGCTCTTACGTTCTGGCCGAGGCCGACACCGTGCTGCTGATCGGTGCGCGTCTGAACTGGCTGCTCTCGCATGGCAAAGGCAAGACCTGGGGTGGCAAGGATTCGAAGGAGTGGGGCAAAAAGAAATTCATTCAGATCGACATCGCCGCCACTGAAATGGATAGCAATGTGGCCATCGATGCGCCGCTGGTGGGTGACGTCACCTCATGCGTTCAGGCGTTGTTGTCGGGCATGGGCGCTGGCTGGGCCAAGCCACCTGCAGACTGGATGAATGCGATCGAGGAGCGGAAGACCAAGAATCTCTCCAAGATGCTCGAGACCCTCTCTCAAAACCCGCCGGTTATGAATTTCCACAGTGCCCTGGCTGTGGTTCGAGACATCGTCGAGGCCAATCCGGACGCCATTTTGGTCAACGAGGGTGCCAATGCACTCGACTTCACCCGAAGCATCGTCAATATGTTCAAGCCTCGCAAGCGGCTCGATGTCGGAACTTGGGGCGTCATGGGTATTGGCATGGGGTTCTGTGTCGGTGCGGCTGTGGTCACTGGCAAGCCGGTCATTGCCATCGAGGGCGACAGTGCCTTTGGATTCAGCGGCATGGAGGTGGAGACCATCTGCCGATACAACCTGCCGGTCTGCATCGTCATCTTCAACAACAACGGGGTCTATCGGGGCACCGATGTCAATCCCACCGGTGGCCCTGATGTGGCGCCCACCGTCTTTGTGAAGGGTTCGCGCTACGACAAGATGATGGAGGCCTTCGGGGGTGTTGGTTACAACGCGACCACGCCTGCTGAATTAAGAAAGGCCATGGAGGAGTCCATTCGCTCGGGCAAGCCCACCTTGATTAATGCCGTCATCGACGAGACAGCGGGCACCGAGAGCGGACGCATCACCAGCCTCAATCCAGCCACTGCCGTCATTAAGAAAAAGTAAGACCTTAAGTAACTTCAGACATCGCAACGAGGAGATTAGAAATGTCCGGAATCAAGCCTCTAAAAGGCATCAAAGTCATCGACTTCACCCATGTGCAGGCGGGTCCTGCATGCACCCAGCTCATGGCCTGGTTCGGTGCAGACGTAATCAAGGTGGAGCGCCCCGGTTCGGGCGATGTCACCCGCACGCAGCTGCGCGACATCCCTGAGGCCGATGCCCTCTACTTCACCATGCTCAACAGCAACAAGCGCTCGCTCACGCTGGACACCAAGACCCAGCAGGGCAAAGAGGTGCTCGAGAAGCTCATCAAAGAGTCCGATGTTCTGGTCGAGAACTTCGCGCCCGGCGCCCTCGATCGCATGGGCTTCACCTGGGAGCGCATTCAGGAGCTCAATCCAAAAATGATCGTGGCCTCGGTCAAGGGCTTCAGTGATGGCCACCACTACGAGGATCTCAAGGTCTACGAGAATGTGGCCCAGTGCGCCGGCGGTGCCGCCTCAACCACCGGCTGGTGGGATGGCCCTCCCACGGTGAGTGGGGCTGCGCTTGGCGATAGCAACACAGGCATGCATCTGGCCATTGGAATTCTCACCGCCATTATTGGCCGTCAGCAGACGGGCAAAGGCCAGCGCGTCTCCTGCTCCATGCAAGATGCTGTCCTCAATCTCTGCCGGGTCAAGCTCCGGGACCAGCAGCGACTCGATCGCCTAGGCTTCTTGGAAGAGTATCCCCAGTATCCCCATGGCAAATTCAGCGACGTCGTTCCCCGCGGAGGAAATGCCGGCGGTGGCGGCCAGCCAGGTTGGGTCTTGAAGTGCAAGGGCTGGGAGACCGACCCCAACGCCTACATTTATTTCACCATTCAGGGCCATGCCTGGGAGCCCATCTGCCGTGCGCTTGGCAAGCCCGAGTGGATCGAAGACCCAGCCTACAACACCCCCCGTGCTCGCCAAGACAAGATCTTCGACATCTTTGCGTTCATCGAGAACTGGCTCTCCGACAAGACCAAATACGAGGCCGTTGACATTCTTCGTAAGTTCGACATTCCCTGCGCCCCTGTTCTCTCCATGAAAGAGATCGCTGCAGACCCCTCTCTGCGGGCCAGTGGATCGATCGTCGAGGTCGACCACAAGGTCTACGGCAAGTACCTCACCGTGGGCAGCCCCATCAAGTTTTCCGACCTCAAGCCTGAGATCACCGCGGCACCCCTGCTCGGCGAGCACACCGACCAGGTGCTCTCAGAGCTCGGTTACTCGCAGGACCAGATCAAGTCCATGCATGAGGGCAAGGTTGTCTAAGGGTTTTTTGGTGTGATGTCTGAAGCCCCCGATGGATCGGGGGCGCTCCATTTTTGCCCCCGAAAGGGGGCTTTTTTCTCCAGGACAGTTGATGAATGATCTTGTGATTCCGATCAAGGTGGAGGGGCCGACCAAGCAGCGCCGTCGAGAGGCACCGAAGGGGCGAACGGTAGACCCCCAGGCCTTGTCAGAGGTGCAGGCCCTGCTCGGCAACGAGTCGCGTGATCCGCAATATCTCATCGAGCATCTCCACAAACTGCAAGACAAGTTTCATCATCTCTCTGCCCGGCATCTCGCCGCTCTGGCCAAGGAGATGCGACTTGCCCAGACCGAGGTTTACGAGGTCGCGAGCTTCTATCACCACTTCGATATCGTCAAGGAGGGCGATACGCCCCCGGCTGCGCTGACTGTCCGCGTCTGCGATGGACTCTCCTGTGAGATGGCAGGTGCAAAGGCACTATTGGAGAAGCTTCCCGCGATTCTAGGTAAGGACGTGCGTGTGATTCACGCACCGTGTATTGGACGATGCGAGCAGGCTCCGGCGGCTGTGGTGCATCACCATCCGGTTCCAAATGCAACGGTAGAGACCGTTGCTCGCACAGTAAAAGAGAAGCGCACAAGCCATATCCATAGTGGGCACATTGAGATGGTCGATTACATCGCCCAGGGAGGCTATGGCTTGCTCAAGGATTGCCACCTCGGGAAACGCCCCGTAGAGGACGTGATCAAGGCCATGGAAGACTCCGGACTGCGGGGCTTAGGTGGTGCGGGATTTCCGGCGGGCCGCAAATGGCGCATTGTTCGCGACCAGGCGGCCCCGCGTTTGATGGCCGTCAACATCGATGAAGGCGAGCCTGGCACCTTCAAGGACCGCTACTACCTCGAGCAGGACCCCCATCGATTCCTCGAGGGAATGCTGATTGCCGCTTGGGCCGTGGGCATTGAGGCCATTTATATCTACCTGAGAGACGAGTACCACGGCCTGCGGGCCATGCTCGAGAAGGAGCTTGCCAAGCTCAAGGCGAATTCGCCGATCGCAGAATTGCCACTCATTGAGCTTCGACGCGGGGCAGGGGCCTACATCTGTGGAGAAGAGTCCGCGATGATCGAGTCCATCGAGGGCAAACGCGGAATGCCGCGCCTGCGCCCCCCCTATGTCGCCCAGGTGGGGCTCTTTGGCAGGCCCACGCTCGAACATAATTTCGAGACCCTTTTCTGGGTGCGAGAGATTCTCGAGAAGGGGGGTGCCTGGTTCGCATCCCATGGTCGAAATGGACGCAAAGGCTTGCGTTCATTCTCGGTGTCGGGGCGAGTGAAGAAGCCCGGCGTGAAGCTCGCCCCAGCGGGAATCACCATACAAGAGCTTATCGATGAATTCTGCGGCGGCATGCTCGATGGTCACCAGTTCTATGGCTATCTTCCCGGGGGTGCTTCGGGCGGCATATTGCCAGCAAGCATGAATAACATCCCACTGGATTTCGACACCCTGCAGCCCTACGGGTGCTTTATTGGCTCGGCGGCTGTGGTTGTGCTCTCCAATCAAGACACCGCCAAGGGTGCAGCACTCAATACCATGCGTTTCTTTCAGGATGAGTCCTGCGGACAGTGCACCCCGTGCCGAACGGGAACCGCCAAGGTGGTCCATATGCTCGAGCGCAATGAATGGGACACCGAGAAGCTCAATGACCTCTCCACGGTGATGCGTGATGCATCGATTTGTGGCCTCGGTCAGGCGGCCCCGAACCCCTTCGACTGTGTCATGAAGTATTTTCCGCATGAGCTCGATGCCGGGAAAGGAGCCGGTCAATGAACGCAATCACGAAGGTCGAGGCGGTGAACCTCACTGCCACCGAGGTCAGCTTCAGCATCAATGGCAAAGAGGTCAAAGGTTTTTCTCACGAGACCATCCTGGATGTCGCCAAGAGAAATGGTGTGGCCATTCCTCATCTCTGCTACAAGGACGGCCTAGAGCCTGCGGGCAATTGCCGTGCTTGCGTGGTCGAGATCGATGGCGAGCGAACCCTCGCACCCTCCTGCTGCCGCCACCCTTCCAACAATATGAAGGTGACGACCAACAGTGATCGAGCGGAGAAGTCGCAAAAGATGGTTCTCGAACTGCTCCTCTCTGACATGCCGGAGTCCGACTACACCCGGCACAACGAGGTGGATTTCTGGGCCGAGAAACTTGGTGTTGGCAAGCCTCGTTTTGCCCCCCGCAACCAGGTGGTGGCCGATTATTCTCACCCCGCCATTGCGGTGAATCTCGATGCTTGTATTCAATGCACCCGCTGTCTGCGGGCCTGTCGGGACGAGCAGGTCAATGATGTCATCGGACTTGCGTTTCGGGGTGAGCACGCCAAGATCGTCTTCGACATGGATGATCCCATGGGGGCATCGACCTGTGTGGCCTGCGGTGAGTGTGTTCAGGCCTGCCCCACCGGCGCCCTTATGCCCGCTCGCGATGTCGGGCTTACCGCACCCGATAAAAGGGTTGATTCCGTCTGCCCCTATTGCGGGGTGGGCTGTCAGCTCACGTACAACATTAAAGACAACAAGATTCTGTTTGTTGAGGGCCGCGATGGCCTGGCCAATCACAAGCGCCTCTGCGTGAAGGGGCGGTACGGCTTCGATTACGCCCATCATCCGCAGCGCCTTACCAAGCCGCTGATTCGTCGCAAGGATGCGCCGCCCAAGTCGGGTGATTTCGCCATGGACCCAGACCGCGTCATGGAGGTCTTTCGTGAGGCCAGTTGGGAAGAAGCATTGGAGTTCGCCGGCGGTGGCTTGAGGCGCATTCGAGACCAGCATGGCAAGCGTTCACTGGCTGGCTTTGGCTCGGCCAAAGGCAGCAACGAGGAGGCCTATCTTTTTCAGAAACTGGTTCGAACGGGTTTTGGCTCCAATAACGTCGACCACTGCACGCGCCTCTGTCATGCTTCTTCGGTGGCGGCTCTGCTCGAGGGGCTGGGTTCTGGTGCCGTCTCGAATCCGGTGATGGACGTGACACAGGCCGAGGTTGTGATCATCATCGGCGCCAATCCCACCGTGAACCACCCGGTGGCTGCGACATGGATGAAGAATGCCGCAAAGAATGGCACCAAGTTCATCATCATGGACCCGCGCAAGACCGATCTCGCGCGCTATGCCTATCGGTTCTTGCAGTTCAAGGCCGACACCGACGTGGCCCTGCTCAATGCCATGATGAACGTGATTGTCACCGAGGGCCTCGTCGACAAGGACTTCATCGCAAGCCGAACCATTGGCTATGAGGAACTCGAGAAGAATGTTCGGGATTACAGCCCGGAACGCATGGCACCCATCTGTGGAATCGATGCAGAGACCATCCGCCATGTTGCAAGGCTCTATGCCACCTCCAAGGGATCCATGATTCTCTGGGGCATGGGTGTTTCTCAGCATGTGCACGGCACGGACAATGCTCGATGCCTCATCGCACTCTCGCTGATGACGGGCCAGATCGGCAAGCCTGGGTCGGGGCTACACCCCTTGCGTGGTCAGAACAATGTCCAGGGGGCATCCGATGCAGGTCTGATTCCCATGGTCTATCCCGACTATCAGAAGGTGGCCGATCCCAAGGTGCGCGAGCGTTTCGCCAAGGCCTGGGGCGTTCCGGTGGAGTCGCTCGATGACAAGCCCGGTCTCACCGTGGTGGAGGTTATGCAGGCCATCGACCGAGGGGAAATCCGCGGCATGTATGTGCAGGGTGAGAACCCGGCCATGTCCGATCCGGACGCTAACCATGCAAGGCATAGCCTGGCTTCACTCGAGCACCTGGTGGTGCAGGACATCTTTCTCACCGAGACCGCCTACCTGGCCGACGTCATTCTGCCGGCGAGTGCATTCCCCGAGAAGACCGGCACCTTCACCAATACCGATCGGCTCGTGCAACTGGGCCGCCAGGCCATCGACCCGCCAGGGGAGGCGAGGCAAGATCTCTTTATTATTCAAGACATCGGACGCAAGCTCGGTCTCGGCTGGAATTACACGCATGTCTCTGAAGTCTTCGACGAGATGCGCCACACCATGCCGAGCATCGCCGGAATGACTTGGGAGCGGCTCGAGCGCGAACATGCGGTGACTTACCCATGCATGAAAGAGGGAGACCCCGGTGACCGCATCATTTTCACCGAGGACTTCCCCACCGAGACCGGCAAGGCCCGCTTCGTTCCAGCCGACATCATCCCTGCGAACGAGCGGCCCGATGACGACTACCCGATGGTGCTCATTACAGGACGTCAACTTGAGCATTGGCACACCGGGAGCATGACGCGTCGGGCCACGGTGCTCGATGCCATCGAACCCGATCCCGTTGCCTTGGTGCATCCATTGGATCTCGAGACCATTGGTGCCAAGCCAGGCGATGTCATTACATTGGAGTCCCGGCGCGGCAAGGTCACTCTCTATGCGCGAGCAGACGAGGGATCTCCCAGGGGGGCTGTCTTTGTGCCATTCTGTTATTACGAGGCGGCCATTAACCGACTCACCAACTCGGCACTCGATCCCTTTGGAAAGATTCCCGAGTTCAAGTACTGCGCCATTCGAATTCAGTCGGGGGGAGAGCCGCCCAAGCAGGTCAGCTACGGTGGGGGCCAGATCCTAGAGGGCGTATTGGAGCGCTTCAGAGCGCGCTCTTGAAAATCGATTGGGGAGTCCCCATCTTCTGAGAAGAATGATTTTCAGAAGAGGGATTCCCCATGAATAAAAAATCACCGGAGTCGAACAAGGCCGAGGGTCCGGCGGATTCGCAGGCGGCGGCAGAAGCCAGA
>JBJOGU010000001.1:0-6939 GCA_046048075.1 Pseudomonadota bacterium | reverse complement strand
GCGCAGGGCCATGGCCGCATGCACACAGCAGTAATCGAACTCGATACCCTGCCCAATTCGGTTGGGGCCTCCCCCCAGCACAATCACCTTCTTGCGATCGGTTGGCCGCGCCTCGCACTCTTGCTCGTAGCTTGAGTAGAAGTAAGAGGTTCCCGTATCAAACTCGGCAGCACAGGTGTCCACGCGCTTGTAGACCGGCCGCACCCCCAGGCCCTGACGCAGCTTGCGAATGGCGCCCTCGGTGGTGTCGAGCAGATAAGCCAACCGCCGATCGGAGAAGCCCTTGCGCTTGAGTTCGCGCAGCAGGGGCTCGGTGAGATCGCCCAGGGTCTTTTTCTCGAGGGCCAGCTCGATATCAACAATCTCTTTGATTTGAACGAGGAACCAGGGGTCGATGTGGGTCAGGGCATGGACTTCATCCACCGAGAAACCACCGGCGAAGGCATCGCCCACGTACCAAATTCGCTCGGGGCCGGGCTCTCCCAGCTCCTCCTCAATGGCCTCGCGGTCGGTGGTCTTCTGGTTGAGTCCATCGACCCCCACCTCGAGGCCCCGCAGCGCCTTCTGGAAGGACTCCTGAAAGGTTCGACCCATGGCCATCACTTCACCGACTGACTTCATCTGTGTCGTCAGGTGGCTGTCGGCGGTGGGGAATTTCTCGAAGGCAAAGCGAGGAATCTTCGTGACCACGTAGTCGATGGACGGCTCGAAGGAGGCCGGTGTGGCACCCGCGGTGATCTCATTGCGCAACTCATCGAGGGTATAGCCCACGGCCAGCTTGGCCGCCACCTTTGCAATGGGAAAACCTGTCGCCTTGGATGCCAGCGCAGATGAGCGAGAGACCCTAGGGTTCATCTCGATGACGATCATGCGGCCGTTGTCGGGGTTGATCGCAAACTGGACATTCGAGCCGCCGGTGTCCACGCCAATTTCACGAAGGATCGCGATCGATGCATTGCGCATGATCTGGTATTCCTTGTCGGTGAGGGTCTGTGCAGGGGCCACCGTGATGGAGTCACCCGTGTGAACGCCCATGGGGTCGAGGTTTTCGATGGAGCAGATGATGATGCAGTTGTCGGCCCGGTCTCGAACCACCTCCATCTCAAACTCTTTCCAGCCAATGAGCGACTCTTCAATGAGCAACTCGCTGGTGGGAGAGGCCTCAAGCCCACGCTTGCAGATCACCTCGAACTCTTCGGCGTTATAGGCAATGCCACCGCCGGTGCCGCCAAGGGTGAAGCTGGGACGAATGACAGTAGGAAATCCCACCCCGCCTGTGAGCTCTGCAATTCGTCGTTGAACCTCCCAGGCCTCTTCCATGGAATGGGCGATGCCCGACTGGGCCGAGTCCAGGCCAATCTTGGTCATGGCCTGCTTGAACTTCAATCGGTCTTCGGCCTTCTCGATGGCCTCTTCACGCGCACCAATGAGCTCAACCTTGTATTTGGTCAGCACGCCATTGCGAGCCAGGTCGAGTGCGCAATTGAGTGCCGTCTGCCCACCCATGGTCGGCAAGAGGGCATCGGGCCGCTCCTTCTCGATGATCCGCTCGACCATCTGCCAGGTAATGGGCTCGATATAGGTGGCATCGGCCGTGCCCGGATCGGTCATGATGGTGGCCGGATTGCTGTTGACCAGAATGACGCGAAAGCCTTCTTGCTTGAGGGCCTTGCAGGCCTGGGCGCCCGAGTAATCGAACTCGCAGGCCTGGCCAATGACGATCGGCCCAGCGCCAATGATGAGAATGCTTTTGATGTCGGTGCGCTTAGGCATTGGAAGACCTCATCGCATCGAAGAACTGATCGAAGAGCGGAAGAATGTCATGGGGGCCGGGGCTGGCCTCGGGATGGCCTTGGAAGCAGAACGCGGGCGCCTGCGTGTGGCGAAGTCCTTGAATGGATCCGTCGAATAGAGAGACATGACTGACTTCAAGATGGGTCGGCAGGCTCTTTGGATCGACGGCAAACCCGTGGTTCTGAGAGGTAATAAACACACGGCCACTGCGCAGGTCTTGGACTGGATGATTGGCCCCATGGTGTCCAAACTTCATCTTGAAGGTTTTCGCGCCCGCAGCCAGGGCAAGGATCTGGTGGCCGAGGCAGATACCAAAAAGCGGGACCTTGGCCTTCATGGCCTCTCTTGCCACCTCAATCGCATAGTCGCAGGGCGCGGGATCGCCGGGGCCATTCGAGAGAAAGAGCCCATGGGGCTTGAGGGCCATGGCCTCTTCGAAGGAGGTCTGGGCGGGCACCACGGTTAACTTGCAGCCACGCTCCACCAGCAGGCGCAGGATGTTGCGCTTCACACCGTAATCGAAGGCCACCACATGGGGGCCTTGGGCTGGGCGATCTGCATGGCCTTGACCCAACCGCCAGGGTCCGGAGGTCCACGGATAGGCCTTATTGGTGCTCACCACCTTGGCGAGATCAAGGCCCTCGAGACCGGGGAAATCCCGTGCTTTTTTTAGGGCCTGAGCAACCATCTCAGAGGTGTCCGCGTCTTTCGGCGAGGCCGCCAGAATGCAGGCCGACTGTGCGCCGGTGTCTCTCAGGCGCCGGGTCAGTGCCCGTGTGTCGACCCCCGCAATGGCCACCACACCCGCTCGGCGAAGGGCATCCGAGAGACTCGTTTGGGAGCGGAAGTTGGAGACCACGGCCGACAGGTCACGAATGACAAGGCCCGCTGCCTGAATGCCAATGGATTCATCGTCTTCCTCATTCCAGCCGGTGTTGCCAATGTGGGGGTAGGTGAGCGTGACGATCTGTCGGCAATAACTGGGGTCGGTGAGGATTTCCTGGTAGCCGGTCATGGAGGTGTTGAAGACCACTTCCCCCACTGTGCTGCCCTGGGCCCCGATGGAATAGCCCTGGAAAATAGTGCCGTCTGCCAAGGCAAGAACAGCGACAGGTGTGCTGTGGGAGGCGGTCGCAAGATTTCCAGCCGCATCGCTCCCCGCTGCGGCCAGCAGTTCAGTCAACTGCAAAATTTACTCCTCAGGATTTTGGCAATTATACGCGCCCGACCGGGGCCAGCTAGGCGGCGGAAACGAAGATGGAGATCGTCAGAAAGAAGCCCGCAAACCAGACCAGGGAGCGGACCATGGCCCAGTCGGCCACATAAGTGAGGATGTAGAGCGCACGGGCCACCACGAAGGCGATGGCCATCTGATCAACCGCCTCCGAGGGCCCGCCCGAGGCATGGGCCACAAAGACCGCCGCGATGAAAAACCCAAAGGCCTCCCAGCTGTTTTGCTGGGCGGCCGTGGCCCGCTTGCGAAATCCCTCTTGGCGGTCGAGCCACTCGCGCGGGTTGTGATTGTCGTAGGCCTCGCCGCCTGCCTTGGCAATGCCCGCGCAGACGATGGGCAGCACGGCCACAATGAGCAAACACCAAAATGCAATGGTCAATTCGGTTCTCCTTCAGAGGCCTGCATGGTGCGACGATCGCGAACGGCCTGGGCAATGGTGCCCAAGTCCACGTACTCCAACTCCCCCCCGACCGGCACGCCTCGGGCAATCCGAGTGACACGCCTTGGAGGAACGAGCCCCCTGCCCCGTAGAACCGTCTCAATGGCATGGGCCGTGGCCTCGCCCTCGGGAGTGAAATTGGTGGCGATCAGTATCTCTTCAATGGCTTCGTCCTCGGCCACACGCTCCAAGAGACGCTCGAGATGAATCTCCTTCGGGCCCAGGCCATCGAGCGGTGAAAGCCGGCCCATCAGAACAAAGTAGCGGCCACTGAAGGTCTGCGTCTGCTCGAGCACCAACAGGTCGGCTGGTGTCTCGACCACACAGAGTTGGCTCGGGTCGCGCTCCGAATCGAGGCAGGTGTGGCAGATGGGCTGCTCGCTGAAGTGGTTGCACTTCTCGCAGGGCCGCAATCTCTCAATGGCATTTAGAAGACTTCGCCCGAGCGCTTCAGCGGCAGGACGATCGTGCTGCAGAAGGTGGAAGGCCATGCGCTGAGCGGTCTTTGGACCCACGCCCGGCAGTCGCGCGAAAGCCTCGGTAAGGGCGGCAAGCGATGCGGGCTGTTCTTGGGCCATTGGCTGGGCAACCCGCCTGAGGCGTTAGAGCTTAAAGCCCGGTGGCAGGGGCAGGCCGGCCGTCGCCGCCGACATTCTGTCCTGGCTCTCTTGCTCAACCTTGGCATGCGCATCATTGAGCGCTGCAACCAGCAGGTCTTGCAGGGTCTCTCGATCATCGGGGTCGCTGGTCATTAGGCTCGCATCAATCGCCACCGCCTTGACCTGATGTCGACCATCCACTGTGGCTCGCACAAGCCCGGAACCTGCCTGGCCCTCGATGGTCATCTCCGAGAGACTCTCTTGGGCCTTTTTGATCTTCTCTTGGACCTGTTGGGCCTGACGCATCAGACCAGCGAGTTGATTTTTCATCACGATGGGTTCTCCTTCGAAGGGGTTTGCTCGGTCTCGTCCACTGGGCCAATCCATCGAATGGAGCCCGGCACAATCGTCGCATCAAATTCTCGGATCAGTGCCTGAACCAGCGGGGATTCCGCAATCGACTTCTCGGCCTGAACCTGCAGGGCTTGGGCCCGAGCGGCATCGCGCTCGGCCGCCGTGGGTCCCGACTCTCCAGAGAGCACCTCGACTTTTAAATCCAAGGGTTCACCGAAGTGATTGCAGAGAAGGGCTTCGACGCGCTTGACCAATGCGGCCTCTGCCAGCGTGTCAATGGGGACCGACAAGACCAAACGCTGGTTCTCCGCAGGCTCCAGTCGCCGAAAGCTCGATTGCTGAAGGAACTGGCGACTCAGGCCGTTGGTGGCAACCCGCTTGGCCTCTTCGGGCCAATTGCCCGGGGTCAATGACCCAAGACCAATCTGGGCAGACGTCTTCGCACCCGCAGACAGCTTGGGGGCCGCATGCTCGAAGCCACTGCGTGCGGCCTGGGGTGACACTGGGGCAACTGGCGCGGCCGTTCGCAGAGGAACCCTGGTGGAGCGTGAGACCTGAAGAGGAGCAACTGCACCACTGGTCGCTCGACCCGCTGCCACCGGGGCCATCGACTGGCTGGGCTCAAAGGCGAGCAGCCGAATAATGGTCATTTCCAACCCAGTGGCCTCATCGGGTGCCAAGGAGAGATCGCGACGTCCAAGAATGGCAATTTGGTAGAAGAGTTGGGACTGGTTGGGACTGACCAGGCCGGCCAGGGCCTCGACATCGGCTTCCAGATGTTCCTCCATGGTCGGCCGGGCTGACTTGCCCGACGATGCTCCGGCCAGCACATGATGAACGCCCACCTCATGGAAGATTCTGGCCAGGCCATCGAGGATGGCATCGGGAGCGCCCCCAGCAAGCAGCAGCTGATCGACCTGAGAAATGGCCTGGGCGCCCTCGCCCCCAGCGATGGATATGGCCAAATCAATAAGCGCCTGGCGCTGCACAAGCCCAAGCATCTGGGAGACCCCCTCTTCACTGACCGCGCCACCGCCAAATGCAATGGCTTGGTCCGTCAGGGAGAGGGCATCGCGCACGCTGCCCCGGGCCGCTTGTGCAATGGTGGTCAAGGCAGAGGCCTCAGCGGGGATGGACTCCTGGGCCAGAACATGCGAGAGATGGCCGACGAGCAATTCCTTGCGCAGGTTCTTTAAGCTGAACTGCAAACAACGGGAGAGGACCGTGACGGGAATCTTCTGCGGATCGGTGGTGGCCAAGACAAACTTCACGTCGGCCGGCGGTTCCTCGAGCGTCTTGAGCATGGCATTGAAGGCATGGCTCGAGAGCATGTGGACTTCGTCGATGACGTAGACCTTAAAGCGACCAGAGGTCGGCGCGAAACGGGATTGCTCCAGAATTTCTTGAATATCGGCCACGCCGCGGTTGGAGGCCGCATCGATCTCGATGTAATCGACAAAGCGTCCACGATCGATCGACTGACAGGCGGAGCACTGCCCACAGGGCTCGGCCACAGGACCCGTCTCACAGTTGAGGGCCTTGGCAAGGATTCGGGCCAGGGTGGTCTTGCCCACCCCGCGAGACCCGGTTAGTAAGTAGGCGTGGTGAAGTCGGCCGGTGCCCAGGGCATGCTGAAGGGCACGCACGACATGGTCCTGGCCCACGACCGATGCGAACGAACGGGGCCGCCACTTGCGCGCCAATGCGAGTCCTGCCACCGACTGCTCGGCGGCGGGGACTGGAAGATCTTCAAAGAGGGCGTCGGACATAGGGGCTCAGGGTGGCGAAGGTGGCGAGCCGGACCCCCGGCACTCATGAGGACCCGCTGTGGCTGCTTCGTTCCCGACCTGACCAGGTTCACAGGCTCACGATGCGGGGCGGCCCGCCACTTGGCAGTGTACCAAGCGGCCCTCTTCAAGCATCCAGACCTGTCCATCGGCGGTGAGAATCCAAGACGAGAGAGCATAACCAGCGGCCTTCTCTTGAAGTGCCTGCTGATAACGTGACAACTGCGCAGCGTAATCCGCAAGTTCAGAGGACAGGCATCGCCACTTGAAATCGATGATGCGAATGGCCTGCGGCCCGATAAAGACCCAGTCAGGTCGAATCACCGCGGCCGATGCATCCGACCACTCCCTCTCGATGGCCAAGCCGTGGCCAAGCTGTTCGTAATTCGATGGCGGCTGATCGAGGCCCATGAGTTCTCTGGACCGGGGTGCATGGACCATGGACCAGGCGGACTCGATGACTGCCTGCGCATCGTCGGGCTTGAGGGCGAAGGAAGCAAGTGCAAGCGCCCAGAGCGGGCGATCGAGACACGGCTTGGACAACGAATGGCCCATGAGAAAACGCCGGCCCATGATTTCAAGCAGCCGATGCAGGGCCCGGCCCTGGCGAAGCGAGGTGGGCTCGAGAACCATCATGCCAAGCCGTCCTTGCCTGCGGCGAGTGCGGGCGCTGCATCAAGCCCCGGGTTCCAGGCAGGCAGCACCGATTGGGCCTGCAACATCCAACCCGAC